>JALOTU010000302.1 GCA_025457725.1 Verrucomicrobiota bacterium | reverse complement strand
CGCCCCATTGTTGTTCCGACTCAAGATCACGTAGTCCTGAAGGTGTTCCAGCCGTGCACTGCCCTCGGGCAAAGGCAGCAACGCCCGCTGACCGGGCAGTGAACAGGCAATGGTTACCGACGCCGGGCTGGTCCTGCCCGGCAGCAAATCCCAGCTCGTGCCATCCTCGCCAGCCGTCAGGTATTCGAATCCGCCGTTGGTATCGCCCGCCAGCCACGACTGGGTGCTGTAGCGGCGATAGCTGGCCTCGCGCAACAGGCCGGGCGGCGCCTGGCCCGCGGGGGTTTTCAGACGGATGACAATCCGGCCCGACAGCTTGAGTTCACCGATATGCCCCAGGGCCGTTCGCGTTTCGTCCGCATCGGAGCCCCGCTGGCTGAACCGCGAGAACCACTGCGGATTGTAATTGTTGATCAGCCGTTGGAGCTGGACGATCCCCTCCTGGCCGGCATAGCCCAACAACAGCACGCCGGCGATGGCGCCCGCCCACGCCGCGCCACCCAGGCGTCGCGAACGATGCGGCCACAGCGCCCACAGCAGCAACGCCGAAAACCCGGGGAAGAAGGTCCGTTCCTGCGCCGTGCTCGCACACGCCGCACACAGGCAGACGGCCAGGTAAGGGGTGGTCACGTTAAACGTTTGCTGTGCGGGCCGCGCCTCGCCGCGTTCCCGCGCCCGCCTCAATCGCCGCCGTGCCAATAGCGAAATGGTCTCCAGCGGCACGGTGTCACGAGTGTTGAAGGACTGCGCGGCGACGAACAGAAACAGCACCATCGGCAACCAACGAATCATCAACACCGCCGTACGCGCGCTGGTGTCGCCGGCTCTTCTTTGCGCATTCAGGTTCGGATCCTGGAAGAACCCGACGAAACTGCCGATGCCGTCGTTGGCGGCAAAGGCGTAGACGATGGCGGCAAGGAACAGAACCGCGCAGAATGTCCAGATGCGACTCAGATCATCATCAGTAAACTCCCAGCGAGCCTTGACGAGACGCGGGCTTTCCAGCACCACCCCCATGATGGCACCGGCCAGGAGGAGGTCGGTCTGCCAGCCCCAGAAGAGGAGCGCGGCGCCGAGCAGGAAGGGCGGCGTCCTCATGGGATCAGCCCCGGTTGGAAGTGTGTAATCACGACAGTTTCATGAGGTCTTCCTCAATCCGCCCCACTCGCAACACATGGAACCTGTCGGGAGCGTCCTGCATCGGCCCGGAATCCAAGGATGCGACCGCCTCTTCAAAAACAATCACCAGCACCAGCAACGGCACGTCAAGCAGGCGCAACTTGCGAACCAGTTCGCGCCGCTCGTCGTCCCAGACCAGAAACACGCAGATGCAGCCGCTGACCACGCCCACATGATTCAGAACCGCCGATTCCAGCTTCCTGAACGGTTGGTCAACGCACGCCTGGACGGAGGCGAGGATTTCAAGCATCTGATCCACGTGAGCCAATCCGCGTCCAGCTGTGAAGCAGTAGGCCTCGGCACCCACAAACAGCAAATCCAGCAACGATTCCTGCGAGAGCAGGGTGCAGGCAAACGAGGCTGCGACCGACACCGCTTCCTCAAAGACCTCGCTCCGCCACTGGTCGGTGAAGGTGTCGAGGATGAGGGCGTGGCGAACGAAGAATTCATCCTCGCATTCCTTGACGATGGGTTTGCCGGTCTTGGCCCAGCTTCGCCAATGAATTCTACGCAAGGGATCGCCCCGACGATAATCGCGCAGAGAAACAAATTCTTCGCTCCGCCCCACATTCGAGGCCAACGCCACGCCGCCTTCCTGATACTTCATCGCTCCCGGCAAAGCGATTGCGGGCAGGGGATAGCGCCTGGGCAAAATCAACGTCGACTGGGAGGCTGCGGTCCGGGCAAAGGAACGGAACACCCCAAGCGGATCCGCCCGGGCAATGGTGGCTCCGGTGAACCGCAGCACCCCACGCCGCAGCGGCGTCAACTCGACCTGCACGTCGGCATCGCCGCCCGGCGGCAAGCCGGGAATCGCCGCCTCTTTCACACGAGCCAGCTTGAAAGGACTCCGGCGGCGGCCGAGCGTGAACCGAAACGAGGAACGCTGCCTTTCCTTGCCCATAAACACGTCCCTCCACTCGCGGTAAGGAGGACGAGGATCCACAAGGTTCTCCAGCAGGACCAGCCCTGACTCGGGCTGCCGCGCAAGGTTCGTCACGGAAACCTGATACTGGATCGGCTGGTCCACCGTTCCAAAGCGGGGAAGGGTCCGTTCAATGGCAAACCGGCCCCGAAAGCGAAGGCTGAAACACATTGCCACGAACACCACGGCCAGCAGCACGGTGAACGCCTGGTAGGCGATCGTGTTCTCGGTGTCGATGCCCAGGAACACCGCCATCAACAGTGCGCCGAGCACCACCCGTCCCGGTCGCGTAAACCGCCGTACGACGCGATAGCGCGCGCCGGAGAACAAGCGATCAAGAAGATAAAGCAGCCGCAGCATGGGACTCACCTGGAGGGGCGGAAACCCGAAGGCTGAGACGGGAGGCCGGCGAAACCTCAGTCCCGGCGGGCTTCTGGTTGCCTTTCGGATTTTGCAGTTCGCACCTCAATCTTCCTGTCATACCGGAACTTTGATTGTTTTAAGCACTGCCTCCACGACGCTTCTGGCCGTTTGCCCCGAGAACCGCGCCTGCGGTTCCATCACCAGCCGGTGGGCGATCACCGGCACAGCCAGTTCCTGGATCTGGTCCGGGCTCACGAAATCCCGACCGTCAAACAAAGCCAAGGCCTGGGCCGCCTTCATGAGGGCAATGGATGCCCGCGGGCTGGCCCCCAGCTGCACCCCGTTCGCGCCGCGGGTCGCACTCACCAGGTCCACCGCGTAACGCTTCAGCTCGTCGCTGATCCGCACCTCTTCCACGGTGCGCCTCAACGCCACCACCTCGGCCAATGTGGCGCTCGACTTCAATTGATCGAGTGGATGTTTGTGCTGCTGCGCCGTGAGAATCGCCACCTCCTCCTCGGGGGCGACGTAGCCCAGTTTGAACTGCATGGCAAACCGGTCCATCTGCGCCTCCGGCAGCGGATACGTTCCGCGGAATTCCACCGGGTTTTCCGTGGCAATGACAAAAAAGAGGTCGGGCAGCGTCCGGCGTTCGCCGTCCACGCTCACCTGTCCTTCGCCCATTGCCTCCAGCAACGCCGACTGCGTACGGGGCGAGGCACGGTTGATTTCATCGGCCAGGAGAATGTTGGTGAACACCGGCCCTTCATGAAAATGGAAGTGTTGATCCCGCTGATCGAAGATCGAGACGCCGAGGATGTCCGAGGGCAGAAGATCGGGTGTAAACTGGATGCGTTTGAATGTTGCCTCCAGCGACTGCGCCAGCGCCTTGGCCAGGGTTGTCTTGCCGGTGCCGGGGAAGTCCTCCAGCAACACGTGCCCCCCGCTGGCCAGCGCCGCCAGCAGCATCCGGGTGGACGCCGCCTGTCCGCGCATGACAAGGGCGATGTTGGTGGTGATCTTCTGAAATATCTCCCTGGCGGATTCCTGCGTGTTCGTCGTCATGGCGTTCCCTGAATCATCAGACAGACCAGGCGCGGCCAATCTGCTTTGTTCCCGCCAACCGCACAAGCGTGTTCCACAGGCCCAAAAAAAGGAGCGGGGCGGACTCTCGTCCGCCCCGCAGTGAATCCCGGTTCCTCGAATGGTTGGGATCGCCTAGTAACCCATGCCGCCCATACCACCCATGCCGCCGTCGCCGTGTCCGGCCGGAGCAGGCTTTTCCTTCTCGGGCACCTCGGTGATGAGGCACTCGGTGGTGAGCAACAAGCCGGCGATGGACGAAGCGTTCTGCAGCGCGGTTCGGGTGACCTTCTTCGGATCCACCACACCGGCCTTGACGAGGTCTTCGTAAGCGCCGGTGGCCACGTTGTAGCCTTCATTGCCCTTGCGCTTCTTGACTTCCTGCACGATGACGGAGCCTTCCTCGCCGGC
>JALOTU010000016.1 GCA_025457725.1 Verrucomicrobiota bacterium | reverse complement strand
CCTCGTCAACTTTCTCGCGGACCTCGTCAGCAAACTCTCGTTCAACGATGTCGGCCTCATGGTTTCCCGGTTGGTGGATCACAACGCGCAGGTCAACGAGACCTGTTCAGCCCTGCTCAAGGGCCACGCGGAAACCGCCCTCCCGCAGCCCACCCTCCTCAAAAGTCTCGCGGAAAAGAAACGCGCGCTGATGGACGCCATCAAGCCCGCGGTCCAGGAGTTGATCCGGCTCGATTCCCCCCTCGAAACCGCCACGCTCGAGAAACTGATCGTCAGCCCGGAATCGTTTTTCAGCCCCAATGTCATTCGCGCGAACCGCTGCTTCATCAAGGGCCAGTTGCCCCGCGAACGGGTGGTCCGCGAATTCGGCGAGTCGGCCCTGCCCCTCTTCAATGATCTGACCACGGACAAGCGATTCAATCCCCGGCCCAAGCCGGACGAGATTGTGCTGGGGTTCAAGGATGATTTCGAGACGCTGGTGCAGGCCGACACCGCGCTCAAGCCCGAGTTGCGGGAGGCCCTGACCGCGCTCTACCAGAAGGTGCAGCGCAGCAAGGGCGACACGGACCCGGCCCGGCAACAGCGCCAGACCTTCGCCCGGCTTTCGTTCCTCCTGGAACTGCTGCGCTACTACGAGAACCAGAGCACGGAGGCGCCGGATGCGGTGTTCGCCCAGCGCCTCCCCGCGGCCGTCGAACAGTTCGCCGTGCCGGACCCGGACGCCGCCCTCGTCGAGCAGACCATCCTCCGGACGGAGGAACTGCTCAATTTCATTGTCAAGCCGGAGCACCGGCACATGGTGGTGAACAACATCGGCAAAGGCGGCGGGACGGCCCGGACGCTCAAACATGTCCTGAATCTCCGGGCGGAGACGGTGGTGGACCTCGAACACTCGCTGGCCGAATTCGTCCGGCACCTGGTCCATTCCGCACCCCAGCCGGCGCCGACGGTCAAGGCCCTGGTCGAAATCGTGAGCCTGATCCCACCGGACATGCAGCGGCTGCTTATCGGTTCCATCATGTCCTCGGACCGGCGTCAGCGCGATGAGCTGACGCAACTCGGCCGGGCCGTGGCCAAAGAGCTCGGGTTGAAGGATCTGGAGAACGCCAAGACCTCCGCCGCCATGCCGCCGGAAATGGAGCGGCGACTGGCCTGGGAGGATGTCGGCGCCCGGATCCGGAAACGGGAGGATGCGGCCTCGATTGCCGCGGCCATTCGCGAGCGCCTGCACACCCGCTACGACGTGGATGAGGTCAAGGAAAGCTGGTTGATGCTCATCGAGGCCGATCCCGTTTCCTTCATCCGCATCTTCTGCCAGCTGCCCTACCTCCCCAGCGGCAAGACCGATCCCATCGCCCACGCGGTGATGCAGGTTTACGTGGGCCGGCTGCTCCACGAGAAATACGCCGCCACCTACAACAAGATCGTCACCAGCCTGAAAACCATGCATCAGGCCAACCCCCAAAGCCCCACGCTGCTCAACTTCATGGCCATGGTGAAATGGGCGGACGCGGAGGCTGCCGAAAAAGTCAGCGCCGATGTGGGCCTGGCGGCGGCGGCATGATCCCCGGAGAGCCGACGTCCCATCGCATGTTTGCACTGCTCAAAACGGATGCCGGCTCCAAGGCCCGGCTGGGCCGGCTCACGACCGCGCGCGGCGTCATCGACACCCCGGTGTTCATGCCCGTGGGCACCCAGGCGTCCGTCAAGGCCATCGACCCGCGTGAACTGGATGAAATGGGCACGCAGATCATCCTGGGCAACACCTATCACCTGAACATTCGGCCCGGAATGGAGATCATCGAGGCGGCGGGCGGCCTCCACCGGTTCATGAACTGGCCCAAGCCCATCCTCACGGACAGCGGCGGATTCCAGGTGTTCAGCCTCGCCCAGATCCGGAAGATCAAGGCGCACGGCGTCGAGTTCCGCTCGCACCTCGACGGCTCCCTCCTCTTCATCGGCCCGAAGGAATCCATGGGCATCCAACGGACGCTGGGGTCGGATATTGCCATGGTGTTCGACGACTGCCCGCCGCACCACGCGTCCGCCAAGGACCTCAAAGCCGCCGTGGAGCGCACGATGCGCTGGGCCGCGGAATGCCGCGACCAACCGCGCGCCGAGGGCCAGCGGGTGTTCGGCATCGTGCAGGGCGGCAGCGATCCCCACCTCCGCGAGCAGTGCGCCCGGGCCATCACCCAGCTGGGCTTCGACGGCTACGCCATCGGCGGCGTGAGCGTGGGGGAACCGGAACCGGAAATGATGCGGGCCGTCGATCTGACCGAACCGCACCTGCCCCCCGGCCAGCCGCGTTACGCCATGGGCCTGGGCACGCCGGCCCAGATGGTCGAATTGATCGCGCGCGGCGTGGACATGTTCGATTGCGTCCTCCCGACCCGCGTCGCGCGCAACGGCACGGTGTTCACCTACAAGGGCGCCTACGTGCTCAAGGGGGGACAATACAAGGCGGACTTTCGCCCGATTGAGGAGGGTTGCGACTGCTTTGCCTGCCAGCGTTTCACCCGCGCCTACCTGCGGCACCTGTTCAACGTGGGCGAGATCCTCGGCGCGCGGATGCTGAGCGTGCACAACAGCCACATGTTCCTGCGCGTCCTGCGCGACGTCCGGACCCACCTGGCGGCGGGCACCTTCGGCGAATTCCGCCGCGAATTCATCGCCAACTACGTCCCCTCCCGCCGCGTCCTGGCCACCCGCCTCCAGGAGCGCTGACGTTGCCAGGAAACCAATGGGTCGACTCCAAATAGTTGACAAATGAATATTGGAATAATGTGGATTGCATTGGGTTCGGTCCTTGGATGCCAAGCAAGCAGATGCGGGCTTGCCGATGAACGATGGATCAGTGAAATGTCGACTGTTTAGATGCGACCCCACTGCCCCCCTCCGTGATCCTGGTGTCTCGGTGTTCAGATCAACCCGGCCCCGCCTACTCCCCGATGATCTTCACCAGGACGCGCTTCCGCCTGCGGCCATCAAACTCGCCATAGAAGATCTGTTCCCAGGGTCCGAAATCCAGCCGGCCTTGGGTGATGGCGACGACGACTTCCCGACCCATGATCTGACGTTTCAGGTGTGCGTCCGCGTTGTCCTCCCCGGTGCGGTTGTGCTCGTACTGGGACGTGGGGGCGTGCGGCGCCAGCTTTTCGAGCCACACCTCATAATCGTGATGCAGGCCGGACTCGTTGTCGTTGATGAAAACGGAGGCGGTGATGTGCATCGCGTTCACCAGCACGAGCCCCTCCTGGACGCCGCTCTTCCGCACCAGCTTTTCCACCGTGTCCGTGATGTTGACGAAACCCCTGCGGCCCGGGACCTCGAACCAAAGATGTTCAGCGAGTGATTTCATGGGATCGCAGATTTGCCATCGGACGGTTACGAGCGGCGTTTTCGCTTCTTCGACCCGGTCTGGACGCTGAGCTTGACCACGGGACGGTTCACCGTGGGTTCCACCCGCGCATTGCTGCGGCGTCGGCGCCGTGTGAGTTTCGCGTCGCGTGAGAAGTGATGGGACACGAACCACGCGACCGCGGCGACAACTGATCCCGCGGCCAGCAGCAACCAGGGATTGTCGAAAATCATGAAATCAGTCTGCGGAGGAACTTGGGGGCTGTAAAGCAGGAGAAGGGGCGCGGCGAAGGTCCAATGTAGATGGGCGCTCCCGCAAGCGGGATCATGGTCTCCGTAGAGCCAGTCCTGACGCCCCGGCACGATGATCTTTACGCCGGTACTTGGACTCGGGACTCTTTCGCCGCGCAAGGTCATCTATAGCACCCTGCCGTCGCGTGGCCACCAAAAGTTATTCACCGCATCACGGCGTGCCCGGCTGAGCACCGATTCCGTTTCTGACTCCGTTACAACATCCCTTTTAAGCGAATGGCGCGAATTTTCACGAATGAAATGAACCGGGAGAGAACTGTTGGCGCGGGCAGGCACCCACCGCCTGGCCGTGGAGGAACTGCTGAGACCGTTGGAGTTATGATGGCAACCGCGGCGAACAGATTAACCCGGGCCGCGATGGATCAATCGGATCGCATCGAGACGCAGGCGCGCGTCCGTCAGGTGCCGCGCCAACTTGCTGCGTTGCTCCACGAGCAGCTGGATCTCCTCAGGCCGGACGCTGCGGTTGACCTTCCGCAAGGCCTCGAGGCGGGTGATTTCGCGATCCAGCTGCGCGCTCATTTGTGCCTGCGCCCGGGCGACAATGCCGGCGACCTGTTCCGCCGCGATGGCCCGGGATTTTTGCAAGAGCGCGGGCAACAGTTCCTCCCGCAGCGCGGGACGGTCGAGCAACGGATGGGCATCCCCGTCCTTCAACAGCCCCGACAACTTCCCGGCGGCCAGGGTGCCGCCCAAGTCCTCACCCTGATGATCCACCAATACGCGGATCGGAGTCGCCGGCAGGAACCGGTCCACATGCAGGGGCGCGGGAGCGATGCATTCCAGCACGTGAATCGTCTCCAGATAAACGCCCGCCGTTTTGCGATCGGGCCAGCGGGCGAAGCTGCTGTTGCCCTGCTCCGAACCCAGCAGGAGGTCAAGGGCACCGGTGACCAGAGGGTGGTCCCAGGTCAGGAATTGCATGTCCTCCCGGCTGAGCGCCTGCCGCCGATCGCAGGTGACCGTCAGCCCCACGGCCGGCAGTCCGGGGAAGCAATCCGCGAACACCTGCGCGGAGCCCAGCAAAAAGGTGCGCGGTCCCAGCTCCTCCACCTGGATGGCGTAATGTTCGAACACCTCGAGCATGAACGCATCCAGTGCGCGATCGTGGTCATTGATGCCAATGGCCCGCACCAGTCCGGTCGCCGTGTCCGCGCGAAAGGAATTGAGTTCCAAAAGCCGATCCTGGCCCTGCTCCAGCCGTGTCGCCACCGCCTCCCGCGCCAGCCGCGTTTCCGCGATCAGCCGATCCAGTTCAATCCGCGTCGCGTCCCGGGTCTCATGAAAGTCCTGCGCCAGATCGCGCACCCGGGCGCCAAAGCGCTCCCAGAGTTCGTGGCCGCCGTGGAGGTTTCGTTCGAATGTGTTCAACCCCTCATCAAACCAACGCGCCAACGCCTCCTGCGGGCTGCCGGCAACGAACGGCACGTGAACCTGGATCTCCGAGTGTTGGCCGATGCGGTCCAGCCGTCCAATGCGCTGTTCCAGGAGCTCGGGGCCGGGGGGAAGATCGAACAGGACCAGGTGATGGGCGAACTGGAAATTGCGCCCTTCACTGCCGATCTCGCTGGCGATAAGCAGGCGCGCGCCGTCCTCTTCGGCAAACCATGCGGCACTGCGGTCGCGTTGCACCAGGGAAAGCCCCTCGTGAAACAGCGCCTGTTTCACATCAATCCGCAATCGCAGGGCGGCCTCAATCGCCTCCGCCTTGGCGCGCGTGCGGCAAATCAGGAGGATCTTGGACGGAGCTTCGCGTTGCAGCAGGCCGGCGAGCCAGGCGATGCGCGGGTCATCCACGAGATCGGGTTCAAACCGGAGGGCCGCTGCGGGATGAACGTCGGCCGCGAACTCATCGGCCAGGGCGATCCACAGATCCGCATCCACCGCCGGTGCGGGAAGCGAATACAGGTGCGCGACGCGGTCGGGGAATCCGCGGATGGTGGCGCGAGTGTTGCGAAACATCACTCGCCCGGTCCCATGCTGATCCAGCAGCGCCTCCATCAGCTCCGCGCGACGGGCCTCGTCCCCGTCGGTGATGGCTTTCAGCCGGGTACAAACATTTGATTCGGTGTCCGACATTACCTGGGCGAGGAGGCGGATGTCGCGAGGGGCAAACGCCTGCCTGGCTGTGAGCCGTTGGGCCAACCTGGCCACGTCCCGGTAGTGCTCCGCTTCACGAATGAACGCTTCCAGATCATGGAACCGGTCGGGGTCCAGCAATCGCAGTCGCGCAAAATGGCTGGCCATGCCCAGCTGCTCGGGGGTTGCGGTCAGCAGCAGGAGCCCGGGCACCTTGCCCGCCAGCCGCTCCACGGCGGCATACTCCGGACTGACTGATTCCGGCGACCACCCGAGGTGGTGGGCCTCGTCGGTCACCAGCAAGTCCCATCCGGCGTCGAACGCCTGCTGGAGGCGGCGTTCGTTTCCGCTTAGCAGGCTGATGCTGGTGAGCACCAGCTGATCGTCCTCGAAGGGATTGGCCTCGGGATGGGCGGCTTCGATGGCCGCGCAGCTTTCCTCGTCGAAGATGTGGAACCAGAGATTGAACCGGCGCAGCAGTTCCACGAACCACTGGTGAACCAGCGATTCAGGGACCAGGATCAGGATGCGTTGCGCGCGCCCGGTCTGGATCAGACGATGCAGGATCAGGCAGGCCTCGATCGTTTTTCCCAGCCCGACTTCGTCTGCCAGCAGCACCCGCGGCACCAGCCTTCGCGCCACTTCGGACGCGATGTAGAGCTGGTGGGGGATGAGATCAATCCGGCCGCCAAGGAAGCCGCGAACTCCGGATTTCCGTCGCCGGTGCTGGTGTTCCAACGCGGCGGCCCGCAGGTCGAAGCTGCGGGGTGGATCCACCTGGCCGGCGAGCAGACGTTCCTCAGGCCGGTTGAAACTGATGGCGTCACTCAGCTCCGCTTCGGGCCACGCCCGCCCCTGCCCCGCATAGACCAGAAGCCCCTGCCGTTCGATAACCGATTCCGCTGTCAGTTCGGAGCCGTCGCGGCCTCGGAGGCTGTCCCCGACCCGGAAGCGCACCCGGCGCAGCGGGGCGTTGTCGCGGGCGTATTCGCGGGTCTCCGCGCTGGCCCCGAACACCACCGTCACCGTCCGGTCCGAGACGCGCAGCACCGTGCCCAACCCGAGTTCGGGTTCGGTTTCGCTGATCCATCGCTGGCCGGGCTGGAAGTTGAATGGCATCGAGGGTTTGGCTTCTGCACGTGCCTGGGCCTGTGCAATCGGGCGGCATCATGCCGACAGAACCCCGGTTCTTGGAAGGCAGAACTGGCGGGGAGTGCCACCAACGCCGGCACCGGCGCGGCAGTGCGTACGTAAAAAAGCAGGCCGGGGAACCACCCCCGGCCTGCACGCAACCAACCAACCAACTAACCACAAACCGACTCAGCAAATTCTTCAACCGTCGCGCGTCACTTCATTGAGCACCCGTCCGTCCGGCGCCACCAGCGAGACGGCCATGGGCATCTTGCCCAGGGCGTGCGTGGAACAACTCAAACAGGGATCATAGCAACGAATGCCGGCTTCCACCCGGTTCAGCATGGGTTCCTGGATCTTCTCGCCTTTCACGTAATGTTTGGCGATCTGGGCCACCGTGCGGTTCATGGCCAGGTTGTTCTGCCCGGTGGCCACGATCAGATTGACCTTCTGGATGAGCCCGTTGCGGTCCACCTCGTAAAGGTGGAACAGCGTTCCGCGCGGCGCCTCGCTCACCCCCACGCCCTTGAGCTTGTTGATTCCGGCCTCCGCGCGCAGGTGATCCGTCATCAGATCGGGATCGTCCATGTACTGCTCGACCAGCTCGATGGAGGCGAGAATCTCGATCAGCCGCGCGTAGTGATAGAGGAAGGACGAGGTGACCGCGCCGCGCCCGAGCTTCTTGAAATACTTCAGCTCCGCATCCGCCTGCGGCACGCCCATGCGCTCGCAGACATTGAGGCGCGCGAGCGGCCCGACGCGATACATGCCGTCGGGGAAGCCCATGGGCTTGTAATAGGGCGATTTGAGGTAGGAAGAACTCTGGACGGACTCCCCGATGAACTCCGAGAAATTCTGCGGATCCAGCTGGTCGGCGATCACGCTGCCGCTGCTGTCGGTGAACCGGAGCAGGCCGCCGTGATGTTCCCACGAACCGTCCTCGGTCACCAGGCCCATGAACAGGGATTGGAAATTGCCGAACACCTGCACCTCGCGTCCGTGCGTCTTGAGCGTGCTTTTAAACAGGTCCAGGGCCAGCTTCGTCGTCTTGTAGGCCTCCGGGATCCATTCCTTGATGCGCTGGCGGCCGGTCTTGGAGAGCGCGCTGCGGACGCCGCCGGGCACCGCCCAGGCAGGATGAATCTTGCGATCGCCGAGGATCTCGATGATTTCCTGGCCGAACTGGCGCAGGCGGATGCCGGCGCGGGCGAGGTCCGGGTTGGCGGAGATGAGTCCGAACACGTTGCGCTTGGCGACCTCGGTGTCCCAGCCCAGGAGGAAGTCCGGCGAGCTGAGATGGAAGAAGCTCAGGGCATGGGACTGGATGATCTGCCCCAGGTTCATGAGCCGGCGCAGTTTGTCCGCCCCCACGGGGATGTCCACCGCCATGAGCGCGTCCCCGGCCTTGGCGGAGGCGAGCAGGTGGCTGACCGGGCAGATGCCGCAGATGCGCGGGGTGATGCCGGGCATCTCCGCATAGGAGCGGCCCTCGCAGAATTTCTCGAAGCCGCGGAACTCCACCACATGAAACTCGGCGTCCGACACGTTGCCTTCGTCATCGAGGAACACGCTGATCTTGGCGTGGCCCTCGATGCGGGTCACCGGGTCAATGACGATGCGTTTTGCCATAATTCGTTTCTCTCCGTCTCGCTGGTGTGCGGCTCAGCCAAATTTGATGTTCGCGCCCTCCAACACCGGCGATTGGCCCTCCAACACCTGCACGAGCAGCGACTTGATGCGGCCGGCCGGCGGCGGGCACCCGGGCAGGAACAGGTCCACATGCACCACCTCGTGCAGCGGGATCACCCGCTTCAACAGCGTGGGTACAATCCCGGCCTCGTTGGGAATGCCCTGGTTGTTGTCGGCACATTCGCGGTAGGCGCGGTCCAGGACGTTGACGTCGTTGTTCAGGCCCAGCGCGTTGCGCATGGTCGGCACGTTGCCGGTCACGGCGCAGTCGCCAAAGGCCACGAGGACCCGGGTGCGCTCGCGGATGATCTTGAGCCACTCGACGTTCTCCTCGTTGCAGAGCGCGCCTTCAATCAGGCAGACATCGACAGCGGCCGGGTATTCCTTGGTGTCCACCACGGGGCTGAAGACGATCTCGATCTTCGCGGCGAGATCGATGAGGAACTCGTCGAGGTCGAGGAACGACATATGGCAGCCGGAACAACCGCCGAACCAGATGGTGGCAACTCTTAAGCGATCCATTGTTTCTTCTCCCGTGCGGTGACGATGAACTCGAGCGTGGTGCGGTCGCGCTGCATCTCCCCGGTGGTGGAACCGCGTTCAAACAGGGCGCCGGTGGGACAGGCCATGACGCATTTGCCGCAGCTGGTGCAGGACTCCGCCTCGCCCCAGGGCTGGAACATGTCGGTGATGATATGGGAGCGGGCCCCGCGGCCGGCGACATTCTTGGTGCCCGCGCCCTCGATGTGCCAGCAGGCGCGAACGCAGCGGGCGCAGAGGATGCAGCGGTTGTGGTCCATGCCGAACCGCTCGTGCGTGAGATCCATGTCCCATTTGGGGAAACAGTAGTCGTAGCGCACATGATCCATGCCCTGGTTGTAGGCCATGGTCTGGAGTTCGCAGTGACCGTTGGCCACGCAGATGGCGCAGACGTGATTGCGCTCGGCAAAGAGCAGCTCGAGCGTGATCTTGCGATACTTCCGCAGGCGTTCGGTGTCGGTCCGGACCACCATGCCTTCAGTGGCCTTGGTGGTGCAGGCGGGGAGCAGCTTGTTGACCCCGGCCACCTCCACCAGGCAGAGCCGGCAGGCGCCCACATCATAAACCCCCTCCAGGTGGCAGAGCGTGGGAATGGCGATCCCCTGCTCCTGCGCAATGCTCAGCACGGACTGGCTGTCCTCGGCGCTGACCTGCTTGTCGTCAATGGTGAGTGTGATCGCAGCCATAATTCAAAATCCGGACTTCGCCGCCCCCTGGCCGGGGTTGGCGGGCATCGACCCCCGCGTGGTGGTGTTCGTGCGCCTCATGCGGAAGCCTTCGTTTTCGCCGGCTTCCCGTTGCCACGCGGCCCGAACACATCGGGCTGGAGCCGTTCCTCGTATTCGTTGCGGAAGAAGCGGAGCGTGCTGAGGGTGGGATTGGGTGCGGTCTGGCCCAGCCCACAGAGGCTGGTGCTCTTCACCATGTCGCACAACTCCTCGAGCTTCTGCAGATCGCGCGCGGTGGCCTTGCGGTCCATGATCTTGTCCAGCAGATGGTGCATCTGCACCGTGCCGGCGCGGCAGGGAATGCATTTGCCGCACGACTCGTCCATGCAGAACTCCATGAAGAACCGGGCCACATCCACCATGTTGGTGTCCTGGTCCATCACAATCATGCCGCCCGAGCCCATGATGGAGCCCAGCTTGCCCAGCGACTCGTAATCGACCGGCGTGTCCAGGGAATGGGCCGGGATGCAGCCGCCCGAGGGTCCGCCGGTTTGCACGGCCTTGATGGTGCCGCCGTCGGGCGCGCCTCCGCCCATTTCCTCCACGATGGTGCGCAGCGGTGTGCCCATGGGCACCTCAATGAGGCCCGTGTTCTTGATCTTGCCCGCCAGCGCAAACACCTTGGTGCCCTTGCTCTTCTCCGTCCCGATTCCCGCAAACCACTCGCCGCCGTTGCGGATGATCGGCGCGACGTTGGCCAGGGTCTCCACGTTGTTGATCAGCGTCGGGCAGCCCCACAACCCGCTTTCCGCCGGGAAGGGAGGACGCGGACGCGGCGTGCCCCGACGGCCCTCGATGGACATCATCAGCGCGGTTTCCTCGCCGCAGACGAACGCTCCGGCCCCGATGCGGATATCCACGGTGAAATTGAAGGGCGAGTCGAAGATGCCGGCTCCCAGCAGGCCCTTGGCCTTGGCCTGTTTGATGGCCTTCTTGAGGCGATCGATGGCCAGCGGGTATTCCGCCCGGGCGTAGATGAAACCCTGGTCGGCCCCAACGGCGAAGGCGGCAATGGCCATGCCTTCGAGGATCGCGTGCGGATCGCTTTCCAACACGCTGCGGTCCATGAACGCGCCCGGGTCGCCCTCGTCCGCGTTGCAGACCACATACTTTTTGGCGCCCGGCGATTTGGCGACCGTGCCCCATTTGAGCCCCACGGGAAAACCCGCGCCCCCGCGACCGCGCAGGCCGCTGGTCACCATTTCCGTCACGACCTCGTTGGGATCGAGCTCGCGAAGCACATGATACAACGCCTGGTAACCGTCGGCGGCGATGTAGCTTTCGATCCGTTCCGGATCCACGATTCCGCTGTTGGCCAGGACGATGGACTTTTGTTGGGTGAAGAAGGGGGATTGGGGATTGCCCAGCCGGGCCTTGGCCTTGCCGCCTTTCAAGGCGGCGATGATGGACTTTGCGGCGTCCGGATCCACCTGTTCAAAGAGGATGCCGTCCGGATCGGCCTGCACCAGCGGGCCTTCGCAGCAGAGCCGCATGCAGCCCACCCCGCGCACCTCGACCTCCTGGCCCAGGCCGGCCTCGGTCACCGCCTTCTCCAGCTCCTCCTTCACGGACTCGGCATTGGACGACATGCAGCCTGCGGCCATGCAACAGCGCAGTGTGTACTTCTTGCGCGCGGCCAGTTCCCGCTCCTTGATCTGGTTGAGTTCGCTAAGATCCATGGCTCATCCATTCCTTGATCTGTTTGCGGGCTTCCGGCACTCCCTGGCGGGGGGTGACGGTGCCGTCGTACACCACCGCCGGCGCAATGCCGCAGGCGCCGATGCAGCGCGCGGTCAGGACGGACACCTGGTTGTCCGGGGTGGTTTCCCCGGCCTTGACCCCCGCCTGCTCCTCGATACCGGCCAGCACCTTGTCCGCCCCCTTCACATAACAGGCCGTGCCCATGCACACCACGCAGGTGTGCCTGCCTTTGGGTTTGAGCTGGAAAAAGTGGTAGAAGGTCGCCACGCCATAAACCCGGCTGGGCGGCAGCTTCAGGCCCTGGGCCACAAACTTGAGCTGTGGCGTGTCCAGGTAGCCGAACAACTCCTGGGCCTTGTGCAACACCTCGATCAGCGCATCAGCCTGCAGCTGATGCCGCTTCATCGTTGTCTGCAGAATCTTGTAGCGCTTGTCGGCCGCCACCAACTGGGCCGATGCCACCACCGATTTCTGCCTCTTCTCCGCGATTGCCGTGACCATGGTTTCCTTGAGCTGGAATGGGGACATGAACTAATGCAACGCCATTCGCATATCAGAATCACTGGTTTGGGGGCCGCCCACTGTACGGGAATTGTTCAAGGCACAACCTATTTTGCAGGGACCGGTTTTCTATCTGAAAAACGTTGTCTTCCCGGGTCCGCTTTCTATGTTTGTGCGGCATCATGAGCAAGACGTTTGCTGAACTGGGTTTTCCGGGGCGGTTGGTGGCCATTGAGGGGCTGGATGGCTCGGGGAAATCCACCCAGATCCACCTGCTGCTGCGGTGGTTGGAGCAGCAGGGGTTGCGGGTGTTTTTCAGCGAGTGGAGTTCCTCGGAGCTGGTCCACAGCGCCACGACCAAGGCCAAGAAGCAGACGTTGCTCACCCCCACGACGTTCAGTCTGATTCATGCGACGGATTTTGCCGACCGGTATGAGCGTCAGCTGGTGCCGCTGTTGCGCGCGGGCTACCTGGTGTTGTGCGACCGCTACGTGTTCACGGCGTATGCCCGCGACACCGTCCGCGGTTGTCCGCAGGAATGGGTGCGCGGGCTCTACAACTTCGCGGCGCTGCCCGACGCCACCTTCTTCCTCAAGACCCACCTGGACACCCTGTTTCACCGCACCCTGTCCGCCCGTCAGGAGCTGAAGTACTTCGAGGCCGGGCTGGATCTCAAGCTGTCGCGCGATCCCGAGGAGAGCTATCGCATCTTTCAGGGCCGGCTGCTCGAACAGTACCTGGGGTTGAGTTCGGAGTTCGGGTTCTACACGGTGGATGCGGCGCAGGCCGTGGAAGCGCAGCAGACCGTGCTGCGCGAGGTGCTGGCCGCGCGGCTGGACCTGAACGCGTTCACCAAGGATTAGGGGATTTCACGCCATGCCCAGAAGCAAGACCCACCGCCGAAGAACCCCCGTGGTTGCCGAGCGCATTCTCGTGCCGTCGCCGGGCCAACGCCGTTTCTATGGTCACGGCATCCCCAACATCGATGTATCCACACTCTCCGGCCGCTTGATTGTGGTGGAGGGGGCGGACGGCTCGGGGCGCTCCACGCAGATCGCCCGGCTCGTGGAATGGCTGGAGGCGCGCGGCCACGGCACCACCCAGGTGGGGCTCAAGCGCTCGTCGCTGGTGGCCGAGGAACTGGATGCGGCCAAGGATGGAAACATTCTCAGCCACACCACGATGAGCCTGTTCTACGCGACGGACTTTGCGGACCAGTTGGAGAACGCCATCCTGCCGGCCCTGCGCGCCGGGTTCATGGTGCTGGCCGATCGTTACATCTACACCCTGATGGCGCGCCGGACGCGGTGTTCTACCTCCAGGTGTCGCCGGAACAGCTCGTGCAGCGGAACTTCGCCAAGAAGCATGTGCTCGATTACTGGGAAAGCGGGATGGACCTGGGCCTGTCGCGGGACATGTTCGACAGCTTTCTGAAGTATCAGGGCATGATGGCCGACGTCTTTCAGCACCTGCAAGGGGTCTACGAGTTTGATATCGTGGACGGCAACCAATCCGCCGACGCGATCAACCGGGAGTTGCAGGCAAAGATCGAAGGGGTGCTGGAGGGCAAAGGCATCGCGGGCTAGCAGGATTGAGGGTGGCCGGGCCGGAGTGGCGCTCGGTGAAGCCGTGAAAATGGCCGTTGAAAACGGCCACCAGGTTGAAGTTCAGGAACCGTTCAAGCACGTCGTCCGCGTTGAGCGGCCGATGGGGCACGAACGGGCCCAGCGCCCAGCCGCAGCCAGTCACGACGACTTACCCCGGAACCAGGATGGTTGTTCACAAAGCTCAGCGTCGGTTCATCTTGTCCGCCTTGGCCAGCAGGGCCTCCAGTTCGGCGATGTCCTGGGCACGTTCCATCGCCACCTCCCGGGTGATCATTCCCGCGGCATATCGTTCGGCCAGGGATTGGTCCAGGGTGCACATGCCCTGCCGGGCCTGGGTCTGGAGCATGCCGGGGATCTGGTGCGTGGTGTTGTGCCGGATGAAGTTGGCCATGGCCGGGGTGCCGGTCATGATCTCAAAGGCCGCCACCCGCCCCTTTCCGGAGGCGCGAGGCAGCAGCACCTGCGAGATCACCCCCTTGAGAATGGAGGCCAGCTGGGTGCGCACGTTCTGTTGGTGACCCTCGGGAAACGCCGACACAATCCGGTCCACCGTGTCCTTGGCGCCGATGGTGTGCAGGGTGGAAAACACGAGATGGCCGGTTTCCGCCGCCTGCAACGCCGCCGACATCGTCTCCGGATCGCGCATCTCACCCACCAGAATCACATCCGGATCCTGCCGCAGCGCGCCCCGCAACCCGTCGGCGAAGCTCAGGGTGTCGGTCCCGACTTCCCGCTGGGTGATCACCGCCTTCCTGCGGCGGTACTTGTACTCGATGGGATCCTCCAGGGTCAGGATGTGGATGTCCCCACGCTCCTGGTTGATCAGGTCGATCATGGCCGCCAGCGTGGTGGACTTTCCCGAACCGGTCGGGCCGGTGACCAGCACGAGCCCGCGCGGCAGCCGGGTGAAATCGCGGAAAACCGGCGGCGCTTCAATCTCCGCGAAGGTGGGGACCTGTTCCGGAATCCGGCGCAGGACCGCACCCCACTCGCCGTCGCCGAGGAACACATTCACCCGAAAGCGATGGTCCTCATACCCGAACCCGTGGTCCGCCTGCCCCACATCGCGGACGACGCGGATGACATCGTCGGGGGTGAAGGCGCGGATGAGGTTGAAAGTCTCCTGCCGGGTCAATGGCGGTCCCTCGACCCGCAACAACTGTCCGTCCACGCGATAGAGCGGAGGCTCCCCCGTCCGCAGGTGAAGGTCGGACGCCTCATGATGGATGATCAGGCCCAGCAGGTCGCCGATGGCGTAGGTCTGTGCGATTTGCGGGAGGTGGCCGGTGGTTTGCAGGGCATTGCGGGCGGCGGGGGAAACCGGGGGGATGCTCACCCGTTCCCGCACTTTCTCCTCGGACGACACCGGGGAGGCAGCGGGATCTGGCGGGATTTCAGCGTTGTCCATGATCGGCGAGGGTTCGCGATGGGCCGGTTAAAACTGATCCTCCTTCTCCTTGAAGAGGATGTTGAATGTGGTCAGCGAGCCGTAGCTGCGCGTGATGTATTGTTGCATCTCCACCTTCTCGGCATCCGAGAGCTTCTCATGCGCGTTGAGCTTTTGTTCCAGAACCCGGAGGTTGTTGCGGACCATCACAATCTTGTGGAAGAAGATCTCCAGCGGAACCTCCTTCGTCTGCAACGCGGGATCGGCCGGATGCATCACCAGCCGGCCCTTGTGCCAGCGTGCGCCCAACCCGGCCTCGACCGATTCCGGCCGCTCCAGCCCCAGCGCCTGGACGGTGGCTTCGGCCGCCTCCTGAATCAACTCCTTCAACGGCCTGGACAAACCGGACAGCGCCGCCAGGGTCTCGGCGGGTTCCAATCCGGCCGGCTCCGGCGCCACGGTGCGGGTGGCGTCCGGAAACTCGATCTCGGCCGCGCCCGGCCCGATGGATTTCACCGTGCCCAGGCCGTATTGCGGGTGTTTCACGCGCATGCCGAGGTGGAGGGATTCGATCTTCATGGCATGCATGGTAGCGGGTTCGCGCAGCGTGTGAAACAGAATCGATTCAGGGATCGCCCGGGGCCAAGCGGCGGAACGGAATGGAACGGGGCAATTCTCCGACTTCTGATCCGGGGGTGTTTTGGACGTGAAGCGGGCAAAATGACTTCAGTTGAGTGCTTGGGCCCATGGTTCGCGGCGCAGTCAGTTGATCCGTTCCTTGGTGGTGGCACGGCAATCCGATGAACCCGGGCCGGGCTACCGCCGTTTCAGCTCTCCCAGCAGTTTGCCGTGGATGCCTCCGAACCCGCCGTTGCTGAAGACGCAGATCACCTCGCCTCCCTGGGCCTTGCCGGCCACGTGCGCGACGATGGCGTCCACGTCCGGCAGATACGCCGCCTCCTTGCCCGCCGCCCGCAGGTCTTGCATCAGCCGGGCGGGATCCAGGCGTTCCGCCTCGGTCAGCAATTCCAATCGCGCCACCTCGGAAACCACCACGGCATCCGCGGCGGCAAAGGCATCCACCAGTTCCTGTTGAAACACGTTGCGCCGCGTGGTGTTGCTGCGCGGTTCGAACACCGCCCACAGCTTCTCGTGGGGATAGCGCAGGCGCAGCGCCCGGAGCGTCTCGCGGATCGCCGTGGGATGATGGCCGAAATCATCGATGACCGTCACCCCGCCCGCAATGCCCTTCAGCTCCATGCGCCGCTTGATGCCGGTGAAATCGTTGAAGGCCTCCTGGATCTGCTTGTTGGAAAGGCCGCAGTGCTTGGCCGCGCCCACCACCGCCAGCGCGTTGCGCACGTTCAGTTCGCCGGTCAGGTTGAGGTGGAACTTGAAGCTCGGCAGCTCGAACTCGCTGGCGGTCGAACCCAGCTTCACGTTCGTCGCCTGGAGGGCGTTGTCGGCCCCCAGCCCAAAGCGTTTCACCGGGCAGAACGGCACGTCCAGCAGGGGCGCCAGGTTCGGATCATCGCCGTTGGCCAGCAGCAGGCCGTTGCGCGGCACCAGCCGGATCAGGTGGCTGAAGGATTTCTGGATCGCGGCCAGATCCTCAAAGATGTCCGCGTGATCGAACTCGAGATTGTTGAGGATGGCCACCTCCGGCAGGTAATGCACAAACTTGCTGCGCTTGTCGAAGAAGGCGGTGTCGTATTCGTCTCCCTCGATGATGAACCATTCGCTGTCCGTGAACCGCGCGCCCTGCTTGAGGTTGTTGGGAATGCCGCCGATCAGGTAGCCCGGGTTCAGTCCCGCATGCTCGAACACCCAGGTCAGCAGCGACGCCGTGGTGGTCTTGCCATGCGTGCCGGCCACCACCAGGCAGCGCTTGCCGCGAATGAAAAACTCCTTCAACAGCTCGGGCAGCGAGCAGAAACGCAGCTTGTGATCCAGCGCATATTCCGCCTCCGGATTCCCCCGCGAGATGGCATTGCCAATCACCACCAGGTCGGGCTTGTGCGCGAGATTCTGCTCGGCATACCCGTTGATGACGTGGATGGCCTGCGCCTCGAGGAACGTGGACATCGGCGGGTAAACCGCCTGATCGGAGCCGCTGACCTCGAAGCCCTGCTGCTTCATCGCCGCCGCCGCCCCCGCCATGGCCGTGCCGCAGATCCCCACAAAGTGAACTGATCGAACGCTCGAAAGCATGCGCGCATGATGAGGCAACCCGGATCATGGGAAAGTGAAATTTGTGAAGCCGCGCGCCGGACGCCAGGGACACGGAGGCCGCACGCCTTCCACAGAGACATGCCACTTGCGCGGTGTCCGGGCCCGACTCCTTGCGCCGCTGCCTTACCCGGAGTCATTCAAGAGGAACCCTGGATCGACGCGGATTCACCCGGGTGCGGCAGGCAGTGGAAGTGATTCCATCGCCCTTGCATGGAGCGCTCTTTGGTTCCCCGCCTCAGCCCCTGACAAAGTCGCGTTTATCCGCGGTCAAGCAGCAGAATCGTTGGCTCGGCGAACAGGGGGGCCTACAGCTCGCGCTGCACCACCGTGTCCTGCTGAGCCATCGCGGGATCCGCCTGGGGATAATCCAGATTGTGGTGCAGCCCGCGACTTTCCTGTCGCTCCATGGCGCATTTGACAATCAACTCCGCCACCGTGGC
>JALOTU010000015.1 GCA_025457725.1 Verrucomicrobiota bacterium | reverse complement strand
GCCGCCGGGAGAATCCACCTTGAGCAGCACCGCCGCCACGTGATCGTCGTGGCCCGCGCGTTCCAGCTTGGCCCCGATGACATCCACCATGTTGTGATGTCCGTCCAGCAGCTGGCCCGCAATGATGCCTTCCACCTCGATGATCGCGATCTTCTTCCGGGCGTCGCGATCCTCCACCGTCACCTCCTGCAACCTGGGACCGGCGCCGCCGGAAATTCCGGATTGCATCGGGAAGGCTGCGCCGATGAGCAGTCCGAAATTGGCGATGACGCTGACGACCAGGAACAGGAGCAGGATCAACGCAGTGACCATCCAGCCGCGGCCCCTGCGTTTGCCGGGTCCGGTGGGCGCAGGGGAGATGATGGGCGGAGGTGCCAGCGGGGCGGGCGGCGACGACGGTTCGGTGGGCGGATTCGTATCCATGGGTCGGAAGCTAATGGATCCCGCGACTTCCGGCAAGGAGTTGCGCCGGGGGTTCGGGCTCAGGGAAAGACATGGATCGCATCCCCGGCTTCGACCGGTACATCCTCTCCTTGCAGCAGGGTGGCAGGGTTCACGGGCACGGCCGTAGCCCCGCGCTGAATGAGAATGGTGGCCGGCGCTTTGGGATCCAGGTAGCCGGCTTCCAGGATGGCTTGCGCCAGCGTCATCCCGTGGCGCCACGGCAGTACCGGCCGCTGGAAGGGGCCAACCATCCGCACGACTTGAATGCCGCTTCGCTGAAGCATGGCAAACGCATCCTCCTGTCCGGCCGCGAACTGGGCCTGTGCCGCGGTTGGCTTGTGCGGATCCGTGGCGCAGCCCGTCACTACCAGGGCCGTGAGGATGATCAGCGCGAGCGTCTGTGGCGTCCGGCGCGGTTTCCGGCGTGATGTCATCGGCCCACCTCCCGGATCCAGTCGTCGACGGCTTGCCGCATCAGCTGTGACGCGTTCAGCTTTGGCTTTACGAATCCGGGTGTGAACCACGGGAAGGTGCCGATCAGATCATGCGTCACCAGGATTTGCCCGTCGCAGTCCGGTCCGGATCCGATGCCGATGGTGGGGATGGGAATGCGCCGGGTGATCTGCCTGGCCACGTCTGGGATCACCAGTTCCAGCACGATGGCGAGTGCTCCCGCCTCGGTGAGCGCGTCGGCGTCCGCAAGCAGTGCCTTCACCTCGGACTCGGATCGACCCTTCTTGCGATAACCTCCTTCCTCCACCACGTGTTGTGGCAGCATGCCCAGGTGTCCGATGAACGGAATGCCTGCAGCCCGCAGCGCTTCGACCTGGGGCTGGATGACGCGTCCGCCCTCTGCCTTCACCGCCTCCGCGCCGGCGTCCATCAGGCGGCGGGCATTCGACACGGCTTGATCCGGCGATTCGTAACTGCGGTAGGGAAGATCCGCGGCCAGCAAGGCCCGGGGTTTGGCCCGCGCGCAGGCGCGGACGTGATGGACCATATGCTCCATGGTCACGTGGGTGGTATCGGGGTATCCCAGCACCACCATGCCCAGGGAGTCCCCCACCAGCAGGAACGGAATTCCGGTCTCGTCCAGCAGGCGGGTTGTCGGGTAGTCGTAGGTGGTGAGTGCCGGGATGGGCCGTCCTTCGGCCTTCCAGCGGTTCAGGAATTCGACGGTGACTTTCTCCGGGGCCATCGGCGGGGGGCGGGCTATTCGAAACTTTGGGCGAGTTCCTCCGGCGTTACCGTGGCGGTGCCCACCTTGCCGACCACGATTCCCGCGGCATGATTGGAGATCAGGGCTGCCTCGAGGGGCGAGGCGCCGGCGGAAATCGCCGCCGTGAAGGCAGAAATCACCGTGTCGCCGGCGCCCGAAACATCGAAGATCTCCTGCGCGATGGTGGGGATGTGCAGCGGCCGGGCCTTCCGACGGCAAAGCAGCATTCCCAGTTCCCCGAGCGTGACCAGGAGCAGGGCGGGTTGCAGCTGGTTCAGCAGCCGCCCGACCGCGAGCATCAGATTGCGGTCCTCGAGCGGGTTCTCTTGAAGTGTCTCGTCGGGCAGGGCGGCGAGTTCGAACGTTTCCTTGCGGTTGGGAGTGATCAGCGACAGCCGGCTAAGATCCAGCGCATGCACCGGTTTGGGATCCAGGCTGAGCCACACGCCGCGTGCCTGGCACAGGGCGCGTAGTCCGTCCAGAAGCGCCTGGGTTACCACGCCTTTTCCATAATCCCCAACGATGATCGCGTCCGTATCGCGGAGTTGGCTCCTGATCCTTCGCAGCAGCCGCCGGGTGTTCGTTCCATCGAGGCCGTCACGGGTTTCGCGGTCGATGCGCACCACCTGTTGTTGATGCGCGACGACGCGGGTTTTGACGCTGGTGGGACGGGAACCGGTGGCGACCAGTCCGCTGCAATCCACCGCCTGCTCGTGCAACAACCGCTTGAGTTCGTTGGCGGAGGCGTCCATTCCCACGGTGCCGAACAGGCGGGCGGCCATGCCGAGGGAGCTGAGGTTGCGGGCCACGTTGGCGGCGCCGCCCGGCATGTAACTCTCCCGCAGAAAATCCAGCACCGGCACTGGTGCCTCCGGTGAGATTCGCGACACGTTGCCCCAGATGAACTGGTCCAACATGACGTCGCCCACCACCAGGATCCGCCGCTGGCGGGCGGTGCGGAGGAGGGTTTGCACCCGCTTTCGGGAAATGGACGGAGGTTTCATAGGTCAATCCAGGAATCCGCTCAGGGGACTGGTGGCGCTGGCTTCGAGTTGTGCGGTGGCCAGTCCGATTTCATGCGCGGCCCGGCCGGCTTCGACCGCCGCCCGGAAGGCCCGGGCCATCCGGTTGGGGTCCGTTGCCACGGCGATGGCCGTGTTGACCAGGACCGCGTCCGCGCCCAGTTCCATGGCCTCGGCGGCGTGGCTCGGCGAGCCGATGCCCGCATCCACCACCACCGGCACGGTGGCTTGTTCCACAATGATGCGAATTTGATCCCGTGTCTGCAGGCCGCGGTTGGATCCGATGGGCGACCCCAGCGGCATCACCGTGGCGGTTCCAATGTCCTGCAGGCGCTTGGCCAGCACCGGGTCGGCATTGATGTAGGGCAGCACGGTGAACCCCTCGGACACGAGGGTTTCGGCGGCATGCAGGGTTTCGATTGGATCGGGCAGGAGATAGCGCGGGTCGGGATGGATCTCCAATTTCACCCACTTGGGCAGTCCGGCGCTGGCGGCCAAGCGCGCCAGACGGACCGCTTCCCCGGCATTCATCGCGCCGCTGGTGTTGGGCAGGATGAGGTAGCGGTCCGGGTCGAGGAACTCCAATATATTGGCGAACGGATCGTTTCTTCCGCTCAGATCCGCCCGACGCAAGGCCACCGTCACCATGTTCGCGCCGCTGGCGTCCAGGGCGTCCCGCATGGCTTCCGGGGACGAGAATTTCCCAGTGCCGAGAATCAACCTGGAAGAGAATTCCCTGCCGGCAATCACCAATGGGGCGCAAGTCAACGACATCGGCGGAGTCTAGGCGTGAACACGGCAGGTTGTCGAGAACGCCGGGAAGGACGCACGGCGGGCGGGCAGCAGTTCTATCCGCATTCAAATCCCTCTTCTGCAATGCGCCCAGGGATTTTCCCTGTCAGTTGGGGAATCTCCCGCCATACTGGATGTCGCATGACGACCGACGACGCGAGACAGCCTGGCAGTCCATTGACCACGCTGCTGGAGACATCCCCCCACCTGCCATGCGGCACCCCGCGCCACTCCCTGTCCGGGTCCGCGGAAACCTCAGCCCTCCATGCCGGCTGGCGATTTGACAACTCCTATGCCCGCCTGCCGGATGCCTTCCACAGCCGCGTGAATCCCACGCCGGTCGCCGAACCGCGCCTCGTTCTCTTGAATCGACCATTGGCGGAATCGCTCGGGCTCGATCCTGCGGCTCTGACCGGACCCGAGGCGGCCGCCTGGTTCACCGGCAACAAGATCCCCCACGGAGCTGAACCCATCGCCCAGGCCTACGCCGGACACCAGTACGGCAATCTGACCCGATTGGGTGACGGGCGGGCAATCCTGCTCGGCGAGCATTGCACCCCCGGGGGCCGGCATTTCGACATCCAGCTCAAGGGCTCCGGTCCCACGATTTATTCCCGCCGCGGCGATGGCCGGGCTGCGCTCGGTCCGATGCTGCGCGAATACCTTATCAGCGAGGCCATGCACGCTCTCAACATCCCGACCACCCGCAGCCTCGCGGTGGCTGGCACCGGCGAACCGGTCTTTCGCGAAGAACCGCTCCCTGGGGCCGTTCTCACCCGCATTGCCGCCAGCCACCTCCGGGTCGGCACCTTCGAATACTTCGCCGCGCGTGGCGACATCGGGAACCTGCGGCTCCTGGCTGATTACACCCTCCGCCGCCACTGCCCGGAACGGGTGGAGTCGGAGAATCCGGCGCTGGGCCTGTTGGAGGAGGTGATCGAACGGCAGGCTGCGCTCCTTGCCCAATGGATGCGGGTTGGATTCGTGCATGGGGTGATGAACACCGATAACATGGCGCTCTCCGGCGAAACCATCGACTACGGTCCCTGTGCGTTCATCGACGCCTACGATCCGGCGGCTGTGTTCAGCTCCATTGATCACCACGGCCGCTACGCGTTTGGACGCCAACCCGGCATTGCCTCATGGAATCTGGCCCGCTTCGCCGAGACGCTGTTGCCCATTCTGCATGCGGAACCGGCCACCGCCATCGCTCAAGCCAACGAAGCGCTGGAGACATTTTCCGGTCGCTTTCAACACCACTGGCTCGCCGCCCTGCGTGCCAAGCTCGGACTCCTCACCGTCGAATCCGAAGACGCCTCCCTGGCTGCGGATCTGCTCCGATGGATGCACGAGGCCGGCGCTGATTACACTTCAACGTTTCGAAACCTGAGACCCCATGGCGCGCCGGGGACCGAAGCGTCAGCGGATCCCGGGTTTGCCACCTGGCAACAGCGCTGGGCGGCACGGCTTGCGAGGCAGCCGCAGCCCTGGACGGAGGTGCAACGGATCATGATCACCCACAACCCGGCGGTGATTCCCCGGAACCACCAGGTGGAAACCGCCCTGGTCGCCGCCACCATCGCGGAGGATCTTGGCCCGTTTGAACGCCTGCTCGCCGCCCTGGCCAGACCGTACGAGGCAGCCGATCAACCGGATGGACTGCTCAACCCTCCTCCCAAGGGCACTCCGGTGTGTCGTACCTTCTGCGGCACCTGACCCCCTCCCGGCGAAAAGGTGAATTCCGCCGTGGTGGTGGCTTTGAACGGCCTGAGGAATTCCAGCCGCAACCGCATCCGATGGGCGGGCGCATCACGGTGAATTCATCCGGCTGACCGGCGATGATGACGACGAGCAGCAGGGAGATGATGGCGAGAGCGAGGAGGCCGGGGACCATGATGTTCCTTTGGGTTTGGTTCCGGGATTAACCGCCCGCCATCGCGCCGACAATCAGCAGCGGCTCGGTTCCATTGACCACCGCCTCGGGCAACGGCTTCCCGGCCGGTTCAAGCGACAAATCCTCCCTGCATGCGAAGAAGCGGATGAACGGCCGCCGCCTCAGCGTGCCGTGATCGCGAATCGTCCCGCGCAAGACGGGATACTCCGCTTCCAACACCTCCAGTACCGAGCCGATGGTAATCGGGCCGGGAACGTCCAGCTCCACCTCGCCGTCAACGCGCGCCAGGTTCTTCAGATGATAGGGCAGCACGACACGGATCATGCGTGAATTCACTTCAAGGTCTGCACTTCCACCGAATACACCGCCGGCAGATCCCGCACGATGGCGTCCCAGGAATTGCCGCCGTCGGCAGAACAATAGACCTGACCGCCGGTGGTCCCGAAGTAGATGCCGCATTCCTCAAGCGAGTCCACCGCCATCGCATCGCGCAGGACATTGACGTAACAATTCTGCTGCGGCAACCCCCGGGTGAGCGGCTCCCACTCGTTGCCCCCGGTCCTGCTCCGATACACGCGCAACTTGCCCTCCGGCGGATAGTGCAGGGAATCGCTCGTGATCGGCACCACGTAGAGGGTCTCGGGTTCGTGCGCGTGAACATCGATCGGGAAACCGAAGTCGCTCGGCAGATCGCCGCTGACTTCGCTCCATTGTTCCCCGGCGTTGTCGCTGCGCATGATGTCCCAGTGCTTTTGCATGAACAACACGTCCGGACGCGACGGGTGCAAGGCGATCCGATGCACGCAATGACCGACCTCCGCCTCGGGATCGGGGAGTTCGTAGAGCGACCTCAGGCCCCGGGTGATGGGTTTCCAGGTGGCGCCTCCGTCCTCCGTGCGAAAACAGCCTCCGGCGGAGATGGCGACGTAGATGCGCTGGTCATTCCTTGGATCCAGCAGGATCGTGTGCGCCGCCATGCCGCCTGCGCCCGGCTGCCAGAGCCGACTCTTGGCCTGACGCAAACCGGGCAGTTCCTTCCAAGTTTTGCCGCCGTCCGTGGTCTTGAACAGCGCGGCGTCCTCGGCGCCGGCGTAGGCGGTGTCCGGGTCGGTCAGGGAAGGCTCAATGTGCCAGATGCGTTTGAACTCCCAGGGATGCGGCGTGCCGTCATACCACAGATGCTTTCCCACCTCGCCCTCGTAAACGAACTTGTTGCTCTCACCCTGCGCCGGTTCGCCGGGAGTGGGGGGCACGGAGCCATCAGGGGTGTTCCAAGTCTGGCCGCCGTCATCTGAACGCTGGATCACCTGCCCGAACCACCCGCTCGTCTGGGAGGCGTAAACGCGGTTTGGGTCGGCCGGGGACCCCTTGAGATGATACATCTCCCAGCCCGCGAAATGCGGTCCGGTGATGTTCCAATCCTGGCGCTTGCCGTCCGCCGTGAGGATGAACGCGCCTTTCTTGGTGCCGACCAGAACTCGAACGTGGCTCATGGGAATCTTGATTTGGTTTGCGGGTTGAATCGATTACAACCCTACGACGAACAAAGGCTGCCGTTCAGGACATTCACCCGGCGAGAAACCCGCGTGAACGTCTTGAAAGGTTTAATTGAAACCCTGCCCGCGCTCAACCGAAAGAATTTTGACCGCCAATGGACGCTGATTCTATCTGGCCGCAAAAGAGCTTAAAGAGCACCCCGCCAGAAATCCTCACTTGGCCAATCCGCCGGGCGTGGTAATTGCATTGCGCCAGCCCAATCTTCCGGTGGACGACGGTTACGAGGACAAACCCGAAACCGAAGGCGTCCGCCCCGATATGCAGGAAGGCGAACCGTGTTACAAATGCGCGACGCCTGTTGTTAAATGGAAAGGAAGATGGAAACCGAGCCGATGGTGTTCACCCGTCACCGAAGACGCGTTTGCGCAGCAGGCGCATGTCCACCGGGATGAGCGCGGCCAGCAGCAGCAGGCAAAGTCCACCGGAAGCGGCCAGATGCCAGGTCGCTTGCCCGTTCAACAACAGTCCGCGCAACCCTTCGGCCAGATGATGCAGCGGATTCAATTGGGCCGTGGCCGTCAGCCACGGCACATCCGGCAGCGGGAAGTAGGTGCTCGAAGCGAAACCGATCGGCATGATCACCAGAAAGAACGGCAGGCTCATGTGGTCTATGCTGGGAATGATCGCGGTGAAATAGAGTCCGATGGCCGAGAAACTGAGCGCGGCCAGAAAGATCAGCGGCATGACCACCGGCAGCCACGCCCAGTGCAGAGCCAGTTGATCCGCCAGTCCAAATCCCGCCAGCACCAGGCAGACGATTGCCGCATACGCGGTGGCCAGCGTGGCCGCCCACAGCGCCTCGCCCCAGACGACATGTTCCAGCCGCAACTGGGTGGTCAACTGGCCTTCCCATGATTTTTGAAAGTGCATCCGGATGTAGGCGCCGAAGAGGGATTGAAAGAACGACGACATGAACGCCGTGTAGGCCAGAATGCCCGGCGCGAGGTAGTGCATGTAATCCATCGGCGCACCGTTCCAGGTCAACGTGCCGATCTGCCGGCCCAGGCCGACGCCGAACGCCAGCAGCATGATGAGCGGTTCGCACACGGGCGGCAACGTGGCGGTGTACCAGTTGCGCAGGTGGACGCGCAGGTGGCGACCCAGCACCGCATGACTTTGCCAGGCGAAAGCGGGGAGGTAGGGATTCATCGTCTGTCCTCCGAGGCGAGGGCCAGAAAAAGATCATCGAGCGTGGGCGGGCGGACTTCGTAGCGCAGGTCCGGATGGGCGGCCACGAACGCCGCAAGCCCCGGCGCGTCCAGGGCGACATGCCAGTCCGCAAGGATCTGTGCCGGCCTCGCACCACGACTTCGCAACCACTCGATCACCTGCGCCGTCCCGTCGGCCTGCGCGGACAGCAAAACCACATGTTCGCCCACCACGTCGCCCAGCACCTCGCGGGATTGTCCGGCGGCGCGCACCTTGCCCGCCTGCAACACCAGCAGGCGATCCGACAGGCGCTCCGCCTCGTCCATGTAGTGCGTCGTCAGCACCACCGCCAGGCCTTCGGCGCGCAGGCCGTTGATCAATTCCCACACGGCCACGCGCGCCTGGGGATCGAGGCCGGTGGTGGGTTCATCCAGAAAGGCCACGCGCGGGTTATGCACCACAGCGCGGGCGATCATCAGGCGGCGCTTGAAACCTCCGGAGAGGGTTTCCGGTTTCTGATTCGCGAAGGGTCCGAGGCCGAAGCGCTCGATCAACACATCGATGCGCGCCAACAGGTCTTCCTGTCGCGGACGATAGTAGCGTCCGGTCTGCACCAGATTACCGCGCACGGTGAACTCGCTGTCGAACGTGTCGTCCTGCGTGCAGACGCCGAGCGCGCGGCGGGCGGCATCCCCTTCCGTGGCCAGGTCGTGTCCGGCAATGCGAATCTGTCCGGCATCAGGACGCAGAAAGCCGTAGCACATCCGCAGCGTGGTGGTTTTGCCCGCGCCATTCGGACCCAGCAGGCCAAGCACTTCACCGGCACGACACGTCATGTCAATTCCCTCGACGACGCGTTTGCCGCCGAGGGATTTCACGAGGCCGGTTGCCGAGAGCAGGACGTTGTCGCCGTTTCGCGGCGCGGTTGGAGCAGCCATGAATTAGCAGCGCATTTTGTGGCGCGCAGCGAGGCTCGTCAAATGAAACACGGGGTGAAACACGGGGTGGAGAACGCCGTGTCGATGGAGCCCGGCGGTGCGCGAAGCGTCCGGCGACTGCGCCCGGACACCCTGTTGCGGCGGGTCTGTGACACAGCCGCGCTCCGCCCGTGAACTACATATGCGCCGCAGGAATCACGTTGATCATCCAGCCGACGCCAAACTTGTCTTCCAACATCCCGAAGCGCGGCGACCAGAATGTCTTGCCCAGCGGCATGGTGATTTTGCCGCCGTCGGCCAGTGCTTTAAAGCAGTAATCTGCCTCCGCTTCCGTGGCGATTGCCAGGGACAGGGAGAAACCCTGAAAGCCGGTCTTCTCCGTGCCACAGCCATCGGAAGCCATCACGGTCGTCTGGCCCACACGGAAGCTGGTGTGCATGATTTTATCTTCCCAACCCGGCGCCAGCCTGCCCGGCGGTATGGGGTCGGGACTGTCCTTGAAGCGCATCGTCATCTCGATTTCGGCGCCAATGGCTTTGCGATAGAACTCAACGGCCTCTTCGCAGTTGCCGTTGAAAAAGAGATACGGTTGAACGATTGATTGGTTGCCCATGATTTGTTCTGGTTGATGGTTGTTGAAAGGTCTGTGTAATCAGGCGTGAGCCAGTTCGGCTGCGGCGCGAGCTTCGGCATTCATCGAACACTCTCCAGCAACAGGCCGGACTTTGACCTTGATGCCGTGCGGCAACCCGGGACATTGCTGGGCGATGGCCACGGCCTCTTCCAAGGTGGTGACCGTCAGCAGGAAGTACCCGCCCACCAACTCCTTCGCCTCAGCAAACGGGCCGTCGGACACAGCCCGATTCCTTCCGGAGACCACTCTGGACTCCTGTTCGAGGGGATTGCCTCCGGCACATTTGCCCTCCTCCTTCAGTCGATTGAACCATTTCATCCAAACGTCCGAGACTTGTTGCATCTGTTCTGGGGACAGGCCCTTGTGCCAGTCCGTGCCGCGAAAAACGAGGGGGTAACCATTGTCATATTGTGTTTTCATGGATTTGTTTCTCTTGGTTGAGTTCTGGCGGTTTCATTGCCCTTCACAGAGGCAACGAATGAACCCGCGCGGTCTGGACAATTATTTTTCGTCGGAGCCATTCCCGGGGAGGGAACAGGAGGAGATGCGCGAATTGGAGGGCGGTTCACACCGGCGTCCCGGTGGGCTCGGCCGGCCCGGAATCCACCCGCAGCCGATCCTCGGAACGCTGAACCCGCAAAGGGGCTTCAAGGCCAGCGCCACCTGTGCTTCCGCAGGGATGCCCGGATGACAGCAGACAAACATCAACCGCAGCCGGTCATCGGTGATATTCCCTTGGCCGTATCCCCCATTTCCCATCCCACCCCGGGCTGGCTGTCGCCAAACACGGTGATTGAACATCATCATCGTTGCGGCTAACCATGGGGCACATCCATGAACAAATTGATACATGATAGGAGTGCGAAAGCCTTCTTCGCCATCGCCCTCTTGGGTTTGGCGGCAAGTGAATTGTCCGCCGCGGATTTCCCGCAATGGCGCGGGCCAAACCGTGACGGGCATTCACCGGAAACCGGTTTGCTGCAGGAATGGCCGGAGACCGGACCCAGGTTGCTGTGGCAGGTGAATAATGTCGGCGCGGGTTACTCCACCCCCTCCGTCGTCGGCGATCGGATCTACTTGATCAGCAACACGGACTCTGAGGAATCGGCTGTGGCTCTCGACACGAAGGACGGCAGCCGGGTCTGGTCGGCAAACGTGGGTCCGGTCGGGCATCCGGAACAGAACCCGAACTATCCCGGCGCACGCTCGACGCCGACAGTGGAGGGGAGGTTCTTGTTCGTGTTGGGGTCGGATGGCGATCTGGTTTGTTTGGAAGCGGCAACGGGCGCCGAGGTATGGCGAAGACAGCTGCGGGAGGATTTCGGCGGCGAATACGGCGAGTGGGCGTATGCCGAATCCCCCTTGGTGGATGGCGACAAGATCATTTGTACGCCGGGCGGCACCAATGCGACGATGGTGGCGCTGGACAAGCGTACCGGCGACGTGATCTGGAAGTGCTCGGTGCCGGAAGGAAGCGCTGCGGGTTACGCCTCGGCGGTCATCGCTGAATTGGGAGGCGTTAGGCAGCACGTTCAGTTTCTGGCCAGCGGCCTCATGGGCGTGGACGCGCGGACCGGGGAACTGCTCTGGCGTTACGAAAAGACGGGCAAGGGGAGCCCCGCGGTGATCATCACGCCGCTGGTCAGCGAAGGCATGATCTACAGCGGCGCGTTCCGGGCCACCGGCGCCTTGATCAAACCAACCTTGAAAGAGGGGCGGTTTGAAGTGGAGGAAGTTTATTCGGCGAACAAATTGCCTTTCGGGACTGGCGGAGTGGTTAAAGTGGCCGGTTACTTCTATGGCAACGCCAATCAGTCCACGCTGTGTGTGGATTTTAAAACCGGCGTTATCCAGTGGGAGGAGCGTGCTTTCGGCCCGGGCGCCTGGCTGGCGGCGGACAACCGCCTCTATGTTCACGCGGAGAGCGGCGACGTGGGATTGATTGACCCTTCGCCCGAGGGCTGCCGCGCAGTGGGACACTTCACCCCGCCGGGCCTGCCCGAGCGCGCCAACCAGATGGAAAAGGCGTGGGCGTATCCAGTCATTGCAGACGGACGACTCTACATCCGCGATAAAGAGAATCTGTGGTGCTACGACGTGAGGGCGGGGGAATAGACCTCCTGCTGTCCGGGCTGCGGTCATGATTTGCCAGCAACATTGCTGTTTGCTCGAACACACGCCACGATATCAGGTTTATACAAGCCCGGCCGGGCTTGTCCCCAGTTGTGGGGACTGTTGGAGAATGGGGATTCCGTTAGTCTGGTCACGTTGTTGGACGTGCAACCAACAAAGGATTTCAGAGTTCTCGTTGTTAAAGGGCCGGTCTGAGTGGACCGGCCCTTGTGCTGTACCGCCCCATCGGAGCGGTCCGGGTTTGGGTTTTGAAGGATTTGGACCCGAGGGAAACAATCAGCGCATGATTCCGGTCAAACACCTCAAAGGCGAGAACTGGCTGGTCACCGTGAAGTTCGACGGCACCACCCAGCACCAGGCCGGTGAGTTTTGAGGCAACGGGCCCCTGCGAGCAGCACTTGTCGACAGCGGACCAGGCTCAGCATGACGGGCCGGAGGGAATCGCTTCCGCTTTAGTGCTTCTTTCTGTACTCCGTGGTTCAAAAGAAATCTTCCAGCCTATCGTCATGTGCCGCTTAACATCTGGTCCATCACCCGGGACGTGCGGGCGGCGCTTTCACCTGTGCTCGGGCAGGTGCCTTTGCCCGTCAACGCGTCCACCACGGTCTGAATCAGCGGTTGCTGAACGTGTGGCGGATAGCTGATCCTGAATTCCTGCCTGCCCTTGGCCGTTGCCAGAATCACCGGTTCGGAGTCATAGGTGGAATACGTTATCCTCCCTTCGCTGCCGACGATCTCCGTCCTGTCGCAAGAATTTGGAGCAGTGAAGCACCAGGTGCCGGTCCCCTGAACGCCGGACTCGAACCGGAATGTCCCGGTGACAATGTCCTCCGCCGGATAGAGTCCGGCCTGATTCGCAGCCAGCCCTCGCACATCGCGGATGGGCCCCAATACATAATCGAGGAAATCCAACTGATGCGACGCCAGGTCAACGAACAATCCGCCACCGGCGATTTGCGGCCGCACCCGCCAGGGGAGTGTCCCCGTCCGCAGGTCCAGATGAACTGACGGCAGGCTGAGCGTCACGGTCACGAACCGCACCTTGCCGATGGCTCCGGTATCAATCAGCTCCTTGATCTTGAGAAAGCGCGCCAGCGAACGACGATAGTAGGCCACAAACAGGGGAACCCCCGCCTGCTGACAGGCTTGAATCATCAATTGACACTCGCCGTGGTTGAGGGCCATGGGTTTTTCCACATACACCGGTTTGCCGGCCTGAGCTGCGAGGAGGGTGTAGAGCTTGTGGGAAGAAGGCGGCGTGGCGACGTAGATCGCATCCACGTCCGGGTCCCCGATCAACGCTTCGGCACTGTCATGCCATCGGGGCACGCCATGGCGCTGTGCGTAATCCTTCGCGAGTTCCCCGGTGCGGCGCATGACCGCAACCAGTTCCGAGCTGGTCGCCTGTTGGAGCGCCGGACCGCTTTTGACCTCGGTCACGTCCCCGCAACCGACTATTCCCCATCGAACAGATCGCATTGGATTCTCCTTGTCGGACGGTGGTTCATCGCCTTCAGCCTTGCTTCCGCGGCCCCTGATGGCAAACCCTGGAATCGATCCGCCCCAAAGCTCCGATTGCCCGCGGGACACACCAGGCACGCTGGCACAGGGACGGAAAGAATTGATCAGGCCATGGATCAAAAAGCCCAAATGGCACGCCCGCCGCGATTCGAACGCGGGACCCTCTGCTTAGAAGGCAGATGCTCTATCCAACTGAGCTACGGGCGCAACCGTTTGAACTTTAA
>JALOTU010000301.1 GCA_025457725.1 Verrucomicrobiota bacterium | reverse complement strand
GGGCTGGGTGGCGAAGGTTTGATCGAACGGCGTTCGCACCACGTTGTTGCTGACGAAGACCGAGGTGAAGCGGATCGGGTTGGCCCCCGCGTTGATGGCGTTGCCCGCATGGCAACTTTGGCAGTTGGGTTCCATGAGCCAGCCGATGCGCGTGTCGGACCCCACCTCGCTCATGGTGCCGTGACAGCTCTGGCACTGCATCTCCAGGGACCCGTTGGCGGCGACGGCTCCGCCCATGGCGCCCCGGAGGCAGCGTGTGTCCGAACCGGGGTGGCAGCGGTAACAGGCCGCCCGGTTGTCCGAGTCATCCAGCGTCATGTTCAGCACAGGATCCATGACGTTGGCGTGAAAGGCGTGGATGGCCCGGGTGAGCGGTGCGACCCCGGCCACGCCCGTGCCGGGCAGGGCCTCGGACAGGTGGCACTTTGCGCAGAGAACCGGACGGGCGTCTGCCACGACATTTTGGTACAGGCCGAGCGGATTGAAGCCGTTGGTGGCGAGGATCTCGGCATACGCGGCCGGGATTTGTTGGAAGCGCGATTCGTCGTGCTTGCGCAGGATGTTGAGCCGGTAATCACGCTCCGGATTCGCGCTCCAAGTCCAGCCGGCGGCCGGTTGGGCGGCAGCCTGTGTCCCCGAGGCGTGACAGGCGCGGCAGTCCATTTCATCCGACACCGGCAGCACGATGTCGTTGGTGGCGATGGGCGTGGTGCCGCTGCGCGCGATAAGGCGCATGAGGGGGTAGGGGTTCTTGTTCCCGGCATCGTCGTAAGGCGTGATGGGAATGCCCTCGGCGTGGAACCAGTTTGCCGGGGTGAACACGCCGGGCACCGGCTGGTTGTTCTGCTCGAACACCATGGACTGCGGGACGTTGGTGGTGCCCGGCATCGCCCAGCCCAGCAAACCAACGTCCGGCGCCAGGTCGGCGCCATAGAGCCATTGGTCATACGCGGCAAAGTTGCTCTTGCCGATGCTCGTGCGGTTGATGGAACCGTCCGGATCGGCCACCGCCTCATACGTCACGCTGTAGCCATTGGAGACCGTGACCAGATGGCCGTTGGCGATCAGCTGGGCCTCGATGGTGTTGTAGGGCGGCAGGATGCTGAACACCGAGTAGTCGCTGTCCATGCAGTGCATGCCCAGGTTGTTCCAGCCAAGGATCTGGTTCGGTGCCGACCGGAGGGGTGAGGGCACCAGGGCGAGGGCGATGAGGAAGCAGCCGGTGAATGCGCGCATAAATGTCCTTTCGTTCAAGGGATGGCAGGACGCGGGTCGTCGATTGTGACGGCCTCCGGGGTTGGCCTGCTGCTGACCCCGAGCCCCAACCATCTCCATCAGGCTACCACGGCCGGGATGAACAACGGATGAAGTGAATGTGAAGAAACCTTTATCCGGCAGCCCGCCCCGTCCCACCCATGGGTGAACGTTCAGGGAGGCATCAGATGCCCGCATCGAAGCCAACCCCGGGTGCCTGGCGGGCGGGTTCGGTCCGGATGCCCTCGGCGGCCATGGGCAGCGACAGCCGGGTTGAGTAACCGCCGGCGGTGCGTCGATGCCGGCATCGCAGATCCGGCTGCAGGTCGGCGAGCGTCTGAACGACACGGAGGCCGAGCCCGAAGGCGTCGGGTGCCGGCCCCTCCCGTTGACGAATCCTGTTGCTGATCGTGAGGAGGATGCGCGCGTCGAGCCGCAACACCTTCACGCGAATGGTTCCCTGGCCGTGCTTCAGTGCGTTGGTCAGGAGATTGTGGATGATCTGGCGCACATGGCTGAGATCGGCCCGCACCGGGGCGGTCGCGGGTGCCCGGAAACTGACCGAACGCCCCTGTTCCTCGGCCAGCAGGCTGAAGTCGGTCACCGATTCCTGCACGGTTGCTGTCAGATCAAACACGCTCGCATGCGTCGCCAGTCGACCCTGTTCGGCCTTGGCGATCAGCAGCGACTGGCCGACGATATGGGTGAGCTGGTGCAGTTCGCTGTGCAGTTCCTCCGCCAGGTCCGGCGCGATGCGGTTTTCGGCCTGCTCCACCTTGAGCCGAAGAATGGCCAGCGGCGTGCGTAGTTCGTGCGCCACGACCGCGGCGTAATCGCGCATGTCCCCGAACGATTTTTCCAGGCGCCCCAGCAGGTCGTTGATATGATGAACGAGCGTCTGGAAATCCGGGTCCGGTTCGGACAGTTTCAGGCGGTCCGAGAGCGTCGGGGCGCGGATGCCCTGCAACTGGCGGTTGAGATGCGTGATGGGTTTGAGCGATTTGTGGGCGAGCGTGCCGCCGATGAGCAGGGCCAGCAGGCAAAGCGGGATGCCGTAGATCACTGACGTCTCGATGAGTTCGTCGAGGATGTCCCGGATTTCCCCCTCCGAGTAACTGCCATGCAGGGTCCAGTCCGGATGATCAGGATAATCGCGCTGCCAATGTTTCTGGCGGAGTTCGGCGTCGAGGTAGCGGTAGGTGAAGGCCACGAACATCACCAGGACCAGCACCACGCCGCCGCTGAACCAGCACGCCAGCCGCCAGCGCAGCGATTTCATGCCGGCCCCTCCCGCACGGCGAATCCCACCCCGCGAACGGTGTGCAGCAACGGTTTAAGACCGGGCCGGTCGATCTTGTCGCGCAGGTGTTTGACATGCACGTTGACCACGTTCGTTTCGGAATCGAAATGCTGATCCCAGACATGCTCGACGATGGCGGTTTTGCTGACCGGTTTGGGCGAGGCGCTCATCAGGAATTCCAGCAGGGCAAACTCCCGGCGCGTCAATTCGATCGGGTTGCCTCCGCGAACCGCCTGGTGGGTCAACAAGTCCAGTTCCAGATCCGCCACCCGGAGCACGTTGGTCAGTTCGGGGCGTTGCCGCCGCAGGAGCGCCCGGAGCCGCGCCAGCAGCTCCGCCATGGAGAACGGCTTGACCAGGTAGTCGTCGCCGCCGGCATCCAGTCCGCGCACCCGGTCTTCGACCTCGCCCCGCGACGTCAGGAAGAGGATGGGAACCTGGTTCTGTTTGTGCCGGAGCTGCCGGGCCACTGCGAAGCCGTCCCGGGAGGGAAGCATCACATCCAGCACGATCGCATCGTAGGAATGGGTTTCCGCCATCCACTGCGCCTCCGCGCCGTCCGCGGCCAGGTCCACCGCGTAGCCCTCGGCTTCCAATCCCTGCCGGATATGTTCCGACATCTTCGCGACATCTTCCGCCACCAGGATACGCATGTGGGCCGAGTGTAGCCTGCCCGCGGCGGAATTCAAACCTTGCCCGGCCCGGGCGCTCAGTAGATCGGTCGGGGCAGCGTGCGCCATTCCCGGACCACGCCATCCTGGAAATTGACCTCGGCACTGATGTAAGCCCGCGGGTAGTAATCGCGCGCCAGGTAACGTTCGGCACAGGCATAACGACCCGTGCCCACCGTGCGGTAGGCCCAGTATCGCTCCTCCTGCATCCAGCCGCCTTCGTAGAGCCAGGTGGTGAACTGACCTTGCTCCGTCCCGCCCTGCAGGATCTGAGCGGGTTTGCCCCAGGAGATATAAACCGCATCGGTGTTCATCCCCACACGAATGCGACCGGCATCCACATCGGCGCGCTGGTCGGCCGGCAGCCGGGCATAGGCGGCCGCGCGTTCCTGTTTGCGGGAGTCGATCGTGCTGGTTTTGCAGCCCGCGAGGAACAGCAGCGGGAGCAACAGCAACAAGGCGTGTTTCACAAGGAATGGGACGTTGACGGGCGGTTCATATTCAGCGGACGTCATGGTGGAGGGAGTATCGGTTTGCCGTCAAGCGGGCGCGCCACTAGATTCCCCCCATGAACTGGCTCTTATACGTCCTGTTAACCGTGGGCTGCTGGGGTGTATATGGGGTGTTCCTCCACTCCGGAACCCTGGGCATGGCCGATCCGGTCAACGGCCGCATCAAAGCCTTCCTCTTCGTGGGCCTGGCTTACTTCCTCACCGCAGTCGTGGCGCCGCTGCTCATTCTGAAGGTCAACGGAGCCACGTGGAGCTTCCC
>JALOTU010000300.1 GCA_025457725.1 Verrucomicrobiota bacterium | reverse complement strand
CATGTCGCTGACACTGATGAAGACCCGGCCGGCCGTCGGCAACGGAGCATTCGCCGCCATCTGGGATTTGGCATAGGCCACCCCCAGGTCCTCATCCAGGCCCATGACCTCCCCGGTGGAACGCATTTCCGGCGAGAGCAGGATGTCCTGGCCATGAAAGCGGTTGAAGGGGAACACGGATTCCTTGACGGTCCAATACTTCGGCCGGATCTCCTCGGTGAACCCCAGGGCCTTCAGGGTCGAACCCGCCATGACCCGGGCGGCCAGCTTGGCTAGCGGCGCGCCAATCGCCTTGCTGACGAAGGGAACCGTGCGGGAGGCGCGGGGATTGACCTCGAGCACATAAACCACCTCGCCCTTGACGGCGTATTGCACATTCATCAACCCGGTCACCTTCAATTCCCGGGCCATGGCCTGCGTGTAGTCGCGAATGGTCTGCAGGACGGTTTTGGAAAGCGTGTGCGGCGGCAGCACCATGGCGGCGTCGCCGGAGTGGACGCCGGCAAACTCGATGTGCTCCAGCATCCCCCCCACCACGATGGTGGCCTCCGCGGAATCCTCATGCAACCCCACGTCGGCAATGCAATCCACGTCCACTTCCGTGGCGTCCTCGAGAAACTTGTCCACCAGCACCGGCCGCTTGCGGGAGGCCTCCACGGCAAAGCGCATGTAGTGCTGCAATTCCGCGTCCGAATACACGATCTGCATCGCCCGCCCGCCCAGCACAAACGACGGCCGAACCAGCACCGGATAGCCCAATCGCTTCGAGACCATCAGCGCCTCCGCCTCATTCGTGGCCAGCCCGTTGGGAGGTTGGGGAATGTTCAGCTTGTGCAGCATGGCGGCGAACAGCTTCCGGTCCTCGGCGATTTCAATGCTCTGCGGACTGGTGCCGATGATGTTGACGCCGTTCTCCTGCAGTCCCAGGGCCAGGTTCAGGGGCGTCTGCCCGCCGAACTGGGCGATGGCACCCCAGCACTTCTCGCGCTCGTAGATGTGCAGCACATCCTCCAGGGTCAGCGGCTCGAAGAAAAGCTTGTCGCTGGTGTCGTAATCCGTGGAAACGGTTTCCGGATTCGAGTTCACCATGATCGTCTCGAACCCGGCCTCCTTGAGGGCGAAGGCGGCATGCACGCAGCAATAGTCGAACTCGATCCCCTGCCCGATGCGGTTCGGCCCCCCGCCCAGGATCATCACTTTCCTCGCCGAACTCACCTTGACCTCGTCGTCACCACGATCATACGTGGAATAATAATAGGGCGTGTAGGCCTCGAACTCGGCGGCGCAGGTGTCCACCAGCCGGTAGCTGGGCACCAGGCCGTGCTTGCGGCGGTCCGCGCGAACGGCAGCCTCGGTGGTGCCCGTGAGATGGGCAATTTGCCGGTCGGAAAAACCGAGTGATTTTGCTTTGGCCAACTTCTCTGAATTCATGCGATGCGGGCGAAAAAACTGCCGGGCCAAGCAAACCGCAACCCGGACCGGGTGTCGAGCCGGAACAGGATGCGGGGGAAACCCGGTTCGTGAACGACGTCCCGAAAGCGCGCCGTTCAACGCGGCCGATGCCACCCCATGGCTAGGGCTGGGCGCGCAGCGCCCGCCCCGACCGCGTCCAGCGGTCGGAACGAACGCCACACATCGCACGCCCGCCGCAATGCGTTCCGCGCCTGCTACGGCGCGGTGGACGGCGGCACGCCGTCCCTACCTCACCTGCTTTCAGCCCCGCTTGTCGGGGAGTCGGGGTCGGGGAATTCGCTGATAATTTTGACTTGCCTTCGCGTGGCCGGTTGGGCAGTAATGATCTCCTTCCCAGGGGTTCAAGGGACAAACAAAACAAAAAATGAAAAAACTGAGCAGAGTTCTCAGCATTGGGCTGATGGCACTGGCCATCGCGGGACTACAACTCAACCTCCAGGCGCAGCAATCGGAAGGATCCGCTGCCAAGGAAACTGCAGCCAAGGCCGACAGGGCCATACCGTTTCACGGCACCCTGAAGGCTGTGGACAAGGGGGCCGGCACGGTCACGGTGGGCGGCAGGACGTTCCAACTCACGACGGACACCAAATACCTCCAGGGCTCTCTGGAGGAGGCCAAAGTCGGGGAAAAGGTCGGGGGCTCCTACCGAAAATCCGAGGACGGCACCTTGAAGGTCAACTCCATCCGTTTTGGGGAAAAGCCGGAGAAATCAACCGGGTCGGAATCAAACGAAGAATAGAACCAAACCAACTGAAACCCGGGAAGGGCAGGCTCGCGAGGGCCTGTCTTTTTCTTTTTAACGCCGCCACCAGCTGGTCTTGCCCTTGGCCCCCCGACCCGAGCCTGGCGGCGAGTGGCGATCCCGCAACAGCAGCTGGGTGCGGGCCGCCTCCAGCGCCATGATGAATTCATCATAGCTCAGATACCGCTCCGCCGGATCCTTGGCCATGACCTTGACCAGCGCGTCGCTGGTGGGCTGGGTGATCTCCAACACCACCTCATTCGGCGGAACCAGTGGTGTCTGAACGTGCGCGATCACCAGTTCCTCGACGGTGGGGGCCTCGAAGGGCGTGTGCCCCGTGATGGCGTGATACAGCGTGCCCCCCAGGCTGTACATGTCGGACAGAAATGTCTCCGGATCGCGCCGGATCTTTTCCGGCGCCACATAGTACGGCGTCCCCCACGTGCCCTCATCAGCCTGCCCGTCCTTCTCCGCGCTCTGGGCCAGCCCGAAGTCCACAAGCTTGGGCTCGTTGTCGGCGTCGAACAGGATGTTGCCCGGCTTGATGTCGCGATGCAGCAGGTTGTGCCGGAGGGCGAGATCGAGCGCGCCGGCGATCTTGATGCCGATATCCAGCACGTCCAGTTCCGGCAGGCGATGGTTCTTCTCAATCCGGTCATCCAGACTGCTGCGATCCGCGAGTTCCATTACCAGGAACCGTTCCCCTTCGGCTTCCTCGAAGGTGTAGATATGAATGATGTTGGTATGATTCAGCGAGGCGCAGGCGCGGGCCTCCCGATAAAAGCTCTCCAGGGCCGCGGGATCGTCCTGCAAATCACGCTTCATCAACTTGACCGCCACGAGTCGTTCGAGAGTGAGATCCCAGGCCCGATACACCGTGCCCATGCCGCCGGAGGCGATCTTGCTTCGGAGTTCAAACTGCTGCAGCCGCATGGGCATCATGATGGAGTGTCCGCACTTGCTGCAGGGAACACTCGTGAGGGGGGGCAGATCGCCGGGAATGAACACCTTGGTCTCACACCCGGGACACGTCACCATCTTCAGCGGTTTATCGCCGGCGCTCATCTTAAGTGCATGCTATCATACCTTCACTCGCCCACAAGCCCTGTCCGGAGGGTGGAAGAACGGAACCCAACCTTCCATCATGTGAGATGCGGCATCCTCGCTCATTCCCCATGGAATGGCACGAAAAATCTCCAGGCCGTTGAAGATTGAATGGGTGCGGTTGTGTCGGACGTCGACCGCAGGGTGACGCGGGTCTCCGCCCCGCCGCAGACGGTCAGGTGAAGCGTTTTGGCTTTCAACCGCGGTGTCCGCCGGTAGTCTGGCCGCGTCTGCAAAGGGCAGTGCGCTCGATTTACAACATCCTGTTTACCCTGGTCTTCTGGGCCGCCTCTCCCTGGCTCCTGGCCCGGCTGCGCCGCCGCGGCCGGTGGCGCGAAGGATTCGGTCAACGGTTTGGCAATTACGCGCCCGGACTGATCCCCCCCAAACCTCCCGGAAAGCGACGTCTCTGGCTCCACGCGGTCAGCGTCGGGGAGGTGAATACGTGCCTTCAGTTCCTGACCGAGCTTCGCCGGCGCCTGCCCGAGGTGGATCTCTTCGTCTCGGCCACCACCACCACCGGCATGGCCGAACTCCGCAGCAAGCGGCCCGCCGACGTGACGCCGATCTACTTCCCCATCGATCGCCGAAAATTTGTCCGTCGGGCCATCGACACCATCCGGCCGGACGCAGTCATCCTGGTGGAGCGCGAGATCTGGCCCACGTTTCTCTGGACCCTCG
>JALOTU010000299.1 GCA_025457725.1 Verrucomicrobiota bacterium | reverse complement strand
AGTGGTATCGCTAAAGCACTGGTGAAGGTGCAGTCTGTTGAACTCAGACCTTAATTTCGCGGCCGGTAGCTACGCGGCAGGGTATCTCGGGACGCCTGACTTTTCGAAAACCTAATCGAGGATACTGACATGATGACACTTGCGCAAATCATGATGGTACTGACTCTGGTGCTGATGATCCTGGGTAGGACGCCCCTTTATCTCACAGCAATCGCCGGTTCCACCATAACGGCACTCATCGCAGGTTTCCCCATCACGGGCAAAGAGGACATCACCATCACCAAGATGATCAATGCCGGGCTGAATCCGGTCATTGCAGACATGGCAGGTGTGCTGCTGTTCATCGGCATCATGCAGGCAAGCGGCTTCCTGGATGTCATCATCCGCGACATCATTCGCGTGGGCAGAAGAGTCGGAGGCGGTCCCGGAGTCGCGGTTGCCGGCGGAATTGCAGCAGGGTGCATCGGAGCGCTCACCGGGTTCACCCAACCCGCCATCACGGCGGTTATTACGGGCGCCGCTTCCGTGCGTCTTGGCGTTGATCCCAACAAATCGGCAGGGGTCCACGGTCACGCCGGGCATCTCGGGAATCTCGGCGGTTTTACGCATCCGACGCAGGTCGCAATCCTCGCCGCAGCCGGGCTCAGTTTCGGAATGTTCAACGTTTGCGGGGCCATCATAGCGCTCTCCATTTTCCTGGTCAGCTTCCTGCGGCTCAAAAGAGAGGAGAAGGCTAAAGGACTGCAGATGAGCGCTGAGGACATGGACCGGCATCTCGCTGAAATCAACAACAAGACCTACACTGCCGGGTCCCTGGTGGCATTCGCCCCATTTGTGGTCTTGGTGGTGGGGTTTGTGCTGGGCTTTCCTATTTTTCTGGTGGGCGTGGCATCCTCCATCTTTGCCATGGTGATGGCCAAGGAGAACCCGAAGACCGGTGAGGCCAACATGCTGGCCGGCGTGGGCAAGATCGCCACGCCGCTGGTAGCCACCATCGGCTTTCTATTCCTGTCCACCGTCATCCGCAACATCGGTCTGGTAAAGATCATTTCCGATGCGATCAACCCGGTCCTGAGCGTAGCGCCCGTGCAGATCATGCTGTTGGTCGCCGCTCTCACTGCGACGATGACCCAGTCGTATGGCGCCTCCGCGGCGGTTATCATTCCCTTCCTGCAGGTGGTGCTAAAGACCGGAGTGGATCCCATGGCAGCCGGCCTGGCCGCCGCCGCCGGAGGGGCGCTGATGCAGTACTTCCTGACGGGGGGGCCGGTCGCCGCACTCGCGACGGTCATTCCGGTCATCCCAAATACCGACCTGAAAACGGCCAACCGTTTCCAACGGCCTTCCATCCTGTGCGGCTTGCTCGCCGCCTTGGTCGTTACAGCGCTTGTGAGCCTATAGCAAAATATGACAGAATGCCCGGCAGGGGTTTTCTTCGGACACCCCTGCCGACCCTCATCAGGAGCACACGGTATGCGGATCCTTCCGTCTGTCCAGACACACGGCATCATGGGTATTGTCGGTCATGCCGGCTGCGGACACGCTCACAGCAATAACGGGTTTCTTCAGGATGACTCCGGCGGCCTCGCCGCCACGCTGGCCCTCTTCCAGGAGGCCTTTTGCCTGCCCCTGTCGATCGTGCGGGTGGATGTGTCAGTCGGACGCGAAAACGCCGACATCAGCGTGACGACCGCATGCGGTGGCATCGGCAGTTCCAGCGCGAAGCGGGGCATCACGCCGCACGAAGCGCGGCTGGCCCAGTCCGTTCTCGGGCAGGAAGCGATCCGCACGCAGGCGCTGGCCATGCAGGCATTTGGCAGGATGTACGGGCAGGGGGCCGATGAGGTTCCCGTTGCCCTCCAGATCGCCATCGCCAACGCCGCCATGGACAGCTTCGCGAAGTGCTTCCCGGAGCGCTTTCACTTTGCGGACGAAGGCATTGCAGGCAATTGCGGGAAAGTGCTGGGTGCGGTTTTAGACATCGAGGGCGCCCCCGTATCGGTCATGGCTCTTTCGAACGCAACCGAAGGGGGGCTCGGCCCGGTGGAGGAGTTGGAGGGCAACGTGTTTGCGGGCGGGAAGGTGAACGTCATGGCACCGCTGCTTCTGGATCGTCTGCCCACCATTATCGTAGAAGGAAAGGTATTCACGACCCCGGTCTGCCTTGGGCTGGCCCATCAGACCTGGCTGGTCCGCGCCCACGCGGACCACGATAATCCGGTCGTTGCCGAGGCGCTCATGCAGGCAGCGAAGCATCTGCAGCAGCCCGCGATTTACCCGCGCGACGCACTGAAGCGCGAAAAAGGCGGCATGGCCGCGCTCACCAAAAAATGTGGAGATACGATCGCCGCATTGGGCCAGCGCATCGGGTGCAGCACGGGTGCTTTTGAAAAGACGAGGGCGCTGGCGGAGTTGATTGCATTCGCATCCCAAGAGGCCGGCGCAGTTTCGTTTATGTCGGACAAGCTGCATGAACTCGTAGGCGGTCCGGGTGCCATGCCCGGTACGGCAGCGGTCTTGAGCGCTTTGGTAACGAAACAGTATATCGATGTGCACGTGCAGCCCTTCCTTTCAGAGGGCGATGTAAGGGATTATGTGAACATTTTGAAGGCATCGGTAACGAAACTCAAGGCCGTGCTGCCCGAGGCCACCCGGCACATGGAAAGATTGCGGTATCAAGGAAATTTGAATCATCTCTGCACATAGAGCCTGGAACGAACTGTTTCATTGTGGCCGGAGCCTGTTTGGGTCGATCGTTCCCTATGAATCGCCTTCCTTGATGGTTCTAATCATTTCTGATAACTGAATATGCGAAACATGGGCCTGTGGCCCGTTGCATGCGCTGCGGCATTGCCACACCAGAAATAGGGCGATCGTCGATAATGAAGCACCACCCCCCCGAAAATTTAAAATCGAAACCCGCCGCACCAGTTTCCAAAGAGGAACACGCCTATTTGGAAATCAAGAAGAGCATTATGGCCCGCAAATTTGTTCCGGGCCAGAAGATCATATTCAGAGACCTTGAAGAACTGCTGGGGATGAGCAAAACTCCGATTACCAGTGCAATGGCTCGCCTTGAGCAGGAGGGGTTTTTGTTCTCCGAGCACAACCGGGGATATTACGTCAGAGAATTGAGTAAAGATGAGATCAAACAGCTTTATCGGCTACGAATCGGGTTGGAGGAAATCGCTGTAGAATTCGCAGTGGAGCACTATTCCGAAGACAGCTTCGCCGTGCTCACTTCAATCTTGGAAGCTTACCTGGCTCATGATTGCAGCTACTACGACGCCAAACGGCTTCAGCTGGATCTGGAGTTTCACCTTCAGATCGCACGCATGGGCGGAAACAAGTATCTCATCCAGTTCCTGACGCAGATTTACGAACGGGCTCGTATCGGATTGGTTCCGGTGTTTATGACCCCGCTCATCCCGCGCTTCAAGGAAGAGCATTCCCAGATCGTCAAGGCGATCAAAAAGCGTGATGCCCTACTGGCCAAAAAGCTGATCCGGGCGCACGAGAGCGTCACGATCGAAGTCCTCGATTCCAATTGAAGGATTCTTCCTGGAATCCTTTCGGAATGATCCTCGCTGCAGCCGATTTCTGTTACAAGAGCCGTTCGGGCGGGTTCCTCCCAGACCCTGGCTTGTCAACCTCTGTTGCACCCCGATTCGAATCCCATGGGAGGGGTAATCCTTTCCGGCTGATCCAGCTCTAATTCTATCTCGTTTCATTCCACCAAGTTGCCCGGTCCGGGCGGCCCAGTGTGCTTCTGTTCCGGCCCTCTGGTATGTGCCTTGCTCTTCTGGATGGCGAACCCGGAGGTGCCTATGAAAGCGCGGCCAAGACCCACAGTCGTCTTCCTGGTGCTTCTGTCCTACATCACCATGACCCTGTCGGGCTGCGTCACCAAGTACGTCCTCGAACGCCGGCAGGAACGCGAGGCGCGGGTCAAGGAGAAGACCAACTTCTGGTCGCTCTCCGCCGTGACCTCCGCACAGATCGT
>JALOTU010000298.1 GCA_025457725.1 Verrucomicrobiota bacterium | reverse complement strand
CTGCTGGGCGCGGCGCAACGCCAGTTCGTCAGGTGTCAGCGGTCCGGCCTTGCGCCCGGGTTCGGGATTTCGGGCGTATTGTTCGGCGAGCTCCACCTGGGGATGCATCCGCGCGGCGACCCTGCCCAGTTGTCCACCGACGAGCGCGCCCAACCCCATCAGCACCGGCAGCAGCACGATGAACCAGCCGAGCCGTCGGCGGTCGGGCGTGAGCGGCCGGGGGTTGCCCGACTCCGGTTCGCGCATGGCGCCGAACGGGCAGGAGTGTTCGCAGAGGCGGCACTGGGTGCAGACATCGGGTGTCACGCGCACGCGCCGCCGTGACACAGTGGAGGCCATTTTCAACAGCGCGCCGTAGGGGCATAGAAATCGGCAATACGGCCGCCCGACCACGGTCGCCAGCAGCAGAATGGCGACGCCGGCGATCACCATCAGGCTGCGCCCGTTCAGTCGGAACACCGGCACGATGGGATCGTAATGGCAGAACAGGAAGATGGCGCCCGTGGCGGCCAGCCAGACGCCCGCGCCCAGAAAGATGAAGGGCACGATGCTCAAACCTTGTTCCAGCCAGGAAGGCACTTTGAGCGGTTTGATCAGCAACAGATCCTGCAAGGCGCCATGCGGGCAGACGGACGAGCAGAAGGTCCTCCCGAAAAAGAGCGTGAACACGAGCGGCAGCGCGAAGAAGGCGATCACGCCCAACGGCACGGCGTAGCCCGAATCGAAAAGACCCAGCGCGATGTTCTGCGGGGAGCCGATGGCGCACACACAACCCTTGCGCCAGAAACCGAAGTAGCCGATGGAGAACAGTCCCAGCCAGAACAGACCGCGACGGGAGCGCCGGCGATGGATGATCCAGGTGGCCGCCCCCAACGCGCCGGCCAGCACCAGCACGTCGAGGTATTGGATCAGGACGGCCCGCGGCCCGGGGGTGGTGGTCGCGGGCAGTTGATGCTGGGTTTCGACAAAATCCGGCGGAGGAAAGCGCGGCGCGGCTAAGGCCGGAAGCGCGGCTAGAATCGTGAGCAGCAGGAAGGCGATGCGCCAGGTTCCCACCCTGGCCGGCCTTCGGGCCTGGGACAGCGGACCGGACTGCGTATCGGCTTTCATCCCTAGTGCGTGGTCTTGAGCAGATACGGCTGGCTGGAGGGCACACGCACAAACGCGTCGCCGGGACAGACGCGGGAGATGGCGCACACGTTGCAGTTGACGCACCGGTCGTGCCGGACCTGCAGGAACAGCGAACCGTTGCCAAACCGGTTGCAGCCCTCGACGCATTTGGCGCAACCGATGCAGAGCTGCTCGTCGATGTCGTACTGGAAGTAGGGATCCTCGATGAACGTGCGCTTGAGGGCGGCCGTGGGACAGAGCTGGTTCTCGGCTCCGGTGTTCAGGGCATTGGGTTCGGGCTCGAAGTAACCGGTGCAGAGGTTGCAGTAACCGCACATGGCGTAGGCGTGAACACATTTCACCGCCGACTGTTCGAGCACGCATTCAGTGGCGCAGCGGCCGCACCGCAGGCATTTCTGGGGATCAATCTGCCAGACCGTGCCTTCGGCTTGACTGCGAGTGGCGAGCACGCCCAGCAGACCGCCCATGCCGGCAACCGCGGTCATCCGCGCGCCGTCGCGCAGGAACTGGCGGCGGGAAACGGAGGCGGCCGGGGGCGCGGAGCTCATGCTGGCAGAGTGGCGTGCTCCATTCGATTTCATCCCGCCTTCTCCTTGCGTTGCATCACCCGCACGGTGCCGGTGACAAAATCGAGGATCAGCACGCGGCCTTCGGCGTCGACCGCGCCGTCCATGCCGCCCAGGGTGCAGTCGTTGGGCCCGCACACTTTGGCGTTCTCGGCGAAGGATTCCGGGCCGGCGACGACGCACTCGAAGTCGCCCGTGTCCGAGTACACCTTCACGCGCGGGATGCCCTTTTCGAACGTGACCGTGCGTCCATCGGGAAGCAGGGCGATGTCAGTCGGATTGCAACAACCGCAGAAGTTCTCAATGGCGGCGCCGGGCTGCCCCCAGGCGAGTTCGAGATCACCATCGGGCGTGTAGAGCTCGACCCGATGCCGACCGGGATTGGTGGCGCGCAGGAGTCCGTCGGATCCGATCGTCACGGAGAAGAACGGGCTGGGCACGATAAAACCGGGGATGTTGCGCGACTTGTCCCTGGCCCCGATGCGGTTCAGCGCCCGGCCGGATTTGTCGAAGCGGTGGACGATCCGATTGCCGGCGTCGGCCACGAAGACGTCGTCCGCGCCGGCGGTGATGCCGGTGAAGTAAGGCTTGCCGCCGGGCGCATCCCACAAGGCGAGCTGCGTGCCTTTGGCATCGAACACTCCGACCCGGTCCTTGAACGCGGCAAAGAGGGTGTTGCCGCTGGCGGTCAGGCAGCGGACATCCTGCGCGGCGGCAAACCCGGAAAGCGGGGCGCCGTCCGGCGACAGCTCCAGGAGGTTCGCTCCCGCAGCGATCCAAAGATGGCCGTCGGCATCGAGCGCGAGCACGCGGGCCCCGGCCTTGGGCGACGCAAAGCTGGATTTCTCCTCATAATGAACCAGTGCCGGATCCGTCTTCAGGTATCGGCTCACATCGTAGGCCCACGGATTGCGATCCTCGCGACCCGCCGCCGGGCGGGCACCCAGCGCGGTCAGGGCGCCGGTGGCGCCCGCGACTTTGGCGCTTTGAATTGCGCGATCGAGAAAGCCGCGCCGGGTGAGGAGGGTGTTGCGCAGGGGAGAGCTCATGGTGTGGCGGACGTTGTGTTGGAGGATTCCTTCGGCGGAGAGGACTGCTGCAATGGTCCATCTCCCTGTCGCGTGGTGAGGGCCTGCGGCAATGCGCAGTCGCTGAAAGCCGGGCACGTCACACAGGGAGAACCCGGGGAACACGGCGGGGTGTCGGTCCGCCGCGAAGTCAGCCACGCGAGGGCTGCGCCCAGGCCCAGGAGCCACCCGTAGCGTGCCGAGGAACGGAAAAATTCCCGGCGGCTCACGGTCTCTTGGGCGGGAGGTCGCATGGCCGGCACGCTCGATCAAACGCAGCCATAGCGTCAACCCGGAGCGGCGCCAACACTACCACGATTTTGGCGAGCCCTGACCCTCTGTTGGCCTGGCCGGGGCAGGATTGTTCAGGCGGTGGCCAGGTTGTCGGCCAGGATCTTTGACGGTTGGGAGGACGGTTCCGGGTCGGTGGGCCCGGACTGGGGCGGCCAGACGCGCACCGGTTCGTAGAAGGTGTTTCGCTGCACCGGGATGCGGCCGGCTTCGCGGATGGCTTTGACCATTTCGGTTTCGGTCTGGAGCTGGGGGGAACCGGCGCCGGCCATGTGAAAAATATGTTCCTCGAGGATGGTGCCGTGGAGGTCGTCCGCGCCATAACTCAGCGCCACCTGCGCCAGCTTCATGCCCAGGCCCACCCAATAGGCGGTGATATGATCAAAGTTGTCGAGATACAACCGGCTGACGGCGAGGGTTCGGAGGGCGTCGTAACCCGTCGGCGGATGGGTGACGGGGATTTCATTGTTCTCGGGCTGATAGGGCAACGGAACGAAACCCACAAATCCGCCGGTTTCATCCTGCAACGCGCGCAACTGCCGCAGATGATCCACCCGGTCGGCGAGGGATTCGACGTGGCCGTAGAGCATGGTGCAGGTGCTCCGCCCGCCGAGCCGATGCCAGGTGCGATGCACATCAAGATACTCCGCCGCCGACTCCTTGCCCTTGGCGATGGCGGATCGAACCTTCGGCTCGAAGATCTCCGCTCCGCCGCCGGTCAGGGACGCCAGGCCGGCGTCCTTCAGTTCGATCAACGTCTGTTCGACAGACTTCCTGGCCAGCCAGGCCAGATGAAGAATCTCGATGGCGGTGAAACATTTGAGCTGGAGATTGCCCTCGAGGGACTTCAGCGCTTTGAGCATGTCCGTGTAATAGCTGAACGGCAGGGATGGATGCAGCCCTCCCACGATGTGCAGCTCGGTGATCCCCAGGCTCAAGGCCTCCCGGGCCTTC
>JALOTU010000297.1 GCA_025457725.1 Verrucomicrobiota bacterium | reverse complement strand
CTGAAGCATTGGTACATAGAGCAATCCACATCGCCACCAATCCCGGTGACCTCGTCCTCGACTCCTTCGCCGGCTCCGGCACCACCGGCGCGGTGGCCCACAAGATGGGCCGGCGCTGGATCATGGTGGAGTTGGGCGAGCACTGCCACACCCACATCATCCCGCGCCTGCAAAAGGTCATCGACGGCGCGGACCCCGGCGGCGTCACCGAGGCGGTGGGCTGGAAGGGTGGAGGCGGTTTCCGCTATTACCGGCTGGCGCCCTCACTCCTGGAAAGGGACAAGTGGGGCAACTGGGTCATCCACCGGGACTACAACGCCGCCATGCTGGCGGAGGCGCTGTGCAAGCTGGAGGGCTTCACTTATGCGCCCTCCGACGCGGTGTACTGGCAGCACGGCCATTCCACCGAACGGGATTTCCTCTACGTCACCACCGCCACCCTGTCCCACGAACAGTTGCAGCAGCTTGCCGACGAAGTGGGGCCGGAGCGGACTTTGTTGGTGCTGTGCCCCGCCTTCCGCAGCCGGGGGGAGTTCGCCAATCTGACGGTGAAGAAAATCCCGAAGCAGGTGCTGTCGCGTTGCGAGTGGGGGCATGACGATTATTCGTTGCGGGTGGAGAACCTGCCGGCGGTTGCGCCTGAATCGGATTCCCCCCTCACCCCAGCCCTCACCCACGAGGGGAGAGGGAGAAAGACGGGCCAGGCAGGGGTAACGCCGGATTTGTTCGGCGATGGCGGGGAGCATTCGGCATGAGCAGGAAGGGTGAAATCTCTCTAGTACGCTCTTCGGCGGCGGAGTATCTGACCTTTGTGGCGGCCACCGGGCAGGGGGGCGTGGAGGCGGTGTATGCCGATGAAAACGTCTGGCTGACGCAGAAGATGATGGGCCAGCTTTACGACGTGGCTACCCACACCATCAACTACCACCTGAAAAAGGTATTTTCCGACAGTGAGTTACAGGAGGCAGCAGTTATTCGAAATTTTCGAATAACTGCTGCCGACGGCAAAACCTACGACACCCGGCACTACAACCTGGCCGCGATCATCGCGGTGGGCTACAAGGTCAATTCCGAGCGCGCCGTGCAGTTCCGCAAATGGGCCACCGGCATTGTCGAGGAGTTCGCCATCAAGGGTTACACGATGGACGACGAGCGCCTGAAAAGCGGCGGTTCCGTCCTGACGGATCAGTACTTTGAAGAACAGCTCCAGCGCGTCCGCGAAATCCGCCTGTCGGAACGCAAGTTCTACCAGAAGATCACGGATATCTACGCCACCGCTATCGACTACGACGTCACAGCCCAGGCCACCAAGCGGTTCTTGCCACGGTGCAGAACAAACTGCATTGGGCGATTCACGGGCAGACGGCGGCGGAAGTCGTCTTCACCCGCGCCGATGCGACGCAGGAAAACATGGGCCTGACCACCTGGAAGGATGCGCCGCGCGGAAAAATCCAGAAGTTCGATGTGTCGGTGGCCAAGAACTACCTGACGGAATCTGAACTGGCCCAGCTTTCCCGGTTGGTCAATGCCTACCTGGATGTGGCCGAGGATATGGCGTTACGCAAGATGCCCATGACCATGCAGGACTGGGAGACGCGCCTGAACCGCTTCATCGAGGCCACCGACCGGGCGGTGTTGCAGGACGCGGGACGCGTGACCGCCGAAATCGCCAAGGCCCATGCCGAAAGCGAGTTCGAGAAATACCGCATCGTGCAGGACAGATTGTTCGAGAGCGATTTCGACCGACTGGTGCGGCAGTTGGAACAGGGTGAGAAGAAGAACCCAGGGGACGGCCAATGAACCGCCACGTCAACGCCATCGCCGGCCGTCTGAGCCTGCGCCCGCCCCAGCGCCGTTCGCTGGAAACCCTGGACCGCATCACCGAGATTGCCCCGCCCGGCAAGGACGTGGATCTGGCGGCGGTGCTGGAGACCATCAAGAGTGAGTTTCCGCAGGTCGAAGACTTCGAACGGGAGTTTCCGTCCCTGTGCTTCGCTCTGGCCACCGGCGTGGGCAAGACCCGGTTGATGGGGGCCTTCATCGCCTATCTGCACTTGGCCCACGGCATCGACAACTTCTTCGTGCTGGCGCCCAACCTGACCATCTACAACAAGCTGATTGCCGATTTCTCCGACCGCAATCATCCCAAGTACGTGTTCCGGGGTATCGCCGAGTTCGCCATCGACGCGCCGTCGATTATCACCGGCGACAACTACGACCAGCGCGACCCCATGAGCGGCAGCCTGTTCGGCGGGGTGCGGATCAACATCTTCAACATTTCCAAGATCAACTCTGAGGTGCGTGGGGGCAAGTCACCCCGCATCAAACGACTGTCGGAATACATCGGCGAGAGTTACTTCGACTACCTGGCCGGTCTGCCGGATCTTGTGATGCTGATGGATGAATCGCATCGCTATCGGGCCAGTGCCGGCATTCGTGCCATCAACGAATTGAAGCCAATCCTCGGGCTGGAGCTGACGGCTACCCCCTTCGTTGAGACCACGCGCGGCGCGGTGGCCTTCAAGAACGTGATTGTCGACTATCCCTTGGGCCGGGCGATGGCCGATGGCTTCGTCAAGGAACCTGCGGTGGTCACGCGGAAGAATTTCAATCCGGCGGGCATGTCGGTGGAGGAGATCGAGCGGCTGAAACTGGAAGACGGTGTGCGTCTGCATGAGTCCGTGAAGGTGGAGCTGGAGACCTACGCTCGCGAGAGCGAGAACCCTATCGTCAAGCCATTCCTGCTGGTGATTGCCCGTGATACCACCCACGCCGGGCAACTGACCGAACTGATCAAGTCCGACAACTTCTTTGAGGGGCGCTATCGGGACAAGGTCATCCAGGTGGATTCGAGCAAGACCGGCGCGGAAGAGGAGGAGATGATCTCGCGCCTGCTCAAGGTGGAGCACACCGACGAGCCGACGGAGATCGTGATTCACGTCAACATGCTCAAGGAAGGCTGGGACGTGACCAATCTCTACACCATCGTTCCACTGCGCGCCGCCAATGCCCGCATCCTCATCGAGCAATCCATCGGGCGCGGTCTGCGCCTACCCTATGGCAAGCGCACCGGGGTCATGGCGGTGGACCGGCTGAACATCGTTGCCCACGACAAGTTTCAAGAAATCATCAACGAGGCCAACAAACCCGACTCGGCGATCCACTTGCAGGCGGTGGTGCTGGATTCGGATGACCTGGGCCAGAAGACCGCCACGATGGTGTCGCAATCCCAATTGGCCTCCAAGCTGGGCCTGAAACCCGCCCAGGTAACCAGCAGCACGGTGGTGGCGGGTGGCGACACCGTGCCTGTTTTCACCAAGCCTGAAGATCAAAAGGTGGCACAGATCACCTACGAGGTCATCCGCAAGCTGGAAAACCAGCCGCAATCGCTGCCTACCGTCGAATACCTGAAGAAACCGGAAATTCAGGCCGCCATCGTCAAGGCCGTCGAGGAACAGCGCCAGCCAGCACAGTTGGAACTGGAAGGCTTGGCTGTGAAACCTGACATTGCTGCCGTGGTGGCGAAGACGGTGGAACTGGTTACGCAACAGACCATCGACATCCCCCGCATTCTGGTTGTACCCAAAGGGGAGGTGAAATCCGGTTTCAAGTCATTCACCCTGGACCTGGCCACGCTGAAATACCCGGCGGTATCCGAGGAGCTTTGGATACAGCATCTTCGCACAAACCAATTGGAGGTAGTCGCCCTTGGCAGGGGCGGCCTCGATGAGGCCCGGCTGGAGGACTACGTGGTGAGCGGCCTGGTGGACTTCGACGACATCTCCTACGATGACCACGCCGATCTGCTCTACGACCTGGCCACGCAGACCGTGCAGCACTTCCGCACTTATCTTGCCGAAGACGACACCCGCAAGGTCTTGCGTTGCTACCAGCGCGATATCGCCCGCTTCATCCACGCCCAGATGCAGGCCCATTACTGGGAGGAGGTGGTCGGCTACGAGGTCAAGATCAGCAAGGGCTTCACCGAGCTGAAACAGAGCGCCTACACCTATTCAATTCAGGAACCGCCCGCCAATTACCTTATTGAGCCTGCCGACAAGAGCAACATGGCGAAGTACCTATTCGGCGGCTTCGAGCGTTGCCTGTATTCGGTGCAGAGGTTTGATTCGGACTCGGAACGCAAGCTGGCGGTGATTCTGGAGCGAGACGCCGTCAAGTGGTTCAAGCCCTCCAAGGGCCAGTTCCAGATTTATTACCGTAACGGTGCGGATCACCTGGAATACCAACCGGACTTCGTGGCCGAGACCGACGATGCGATCTACATGCTGGAACCCAAGAAGCACACGGAACTGGATGACCCTATTGTTCTGACCAAGAAGGAGGTGGCCGTGCAGTGGTGCGTGAATGCCTCGGATCACGCCGCGAGCTACGGTGGCAAACCCTGGCGCTATGTGCTGATCCCGCACGATGAGATCGCGGGGAACATTACACTCGGCTGGCTTGTGGACAGGTTTGGCGTTTGAGATTCCGGCCAAGGGGGGACCGCCCGTCACGCCGCTTGCAATCCAACGGCGCAAGCGTCGCGCCGGGCTACCTCAGCGCGGATTCCACACCCGCCAGCGCGCAACCATCTGCGCTCTGGCTCCGTGCCTCCGTTCGGCGCCCGTCCCCACGAGACCGCCGCCGCTTCACCACGGCGGGCCTCATGGCTGCGCCATACTGCCGGCTCCACCATCAAGCCCTTGCGGCTCACCGGCGGTTACCGTGGCGCGTAGTGCCGAGGCCATAGGTACAAGGTGGTCGGCCATTGAACATAATGCGGAACTATGTGCCTTGCCCTCTGGGCGGCGGTTCGGCTCGGGCCCACATAATCGGCATTATGTGTAAATGGCCTCACGGCAAAGGCGTTGTTCCCCCGCCCACCCGGCATGTCGCCGCGCACGGGGCTTCAGGGCTCCGCGGTCTTTGTCGCTCAGGCCCAGTTGCTTGAGCTTGGCGTAATAGATGCCGGTTTTAAGTTCGTCCTTCGGGTTCCTGACGATGGTTCGGGTGTCACCCAGTTTCAAGACAACGTGGGAGCCCTTACCCATGTCGGAGTGCCAGCAACAGGCAAGCCCCCGCTCCTTGGCGAGTTTCTGAATCCGTTTGATGAAGCCGGCCGTGCGGTTGGACTTCCTAACCTTCCCTCATGATAGGGCCCGCTGCCTTTCCCGCCGACGATAACTGAGGATGGCGGGCAACACCGCCAGGACCAGGACGCCCGCCCCCAACCACAGAGGCCAGAGCACCGGCTGGTTCCACGTTTGTCGCAGGCGCTGGCGCAGCTCCGGATCCAGGCGCCGGTACTTCAGGGTATTGTTGGCCATATC
>JALOTU010000014.1 GCA_025457725.1 Verrucomicrobiota bacterium | reverse complement strand
GGCATCAAGGTCGCCGGACCGGACCTGGGCGAACTGGAGCGCATCGCCACGGAGGTGGAGGCGGTGATGCGCACGGTGCCGGGCACCACCAGCGCCTACGCCGAACGAATCATGGGGGGCACCTACATCGAGTTCGATCTTCGCCGCGAGGAGATCGCCCGATACGGCCTCACCGTGGGTGATGTTCAGGACGTACTGGCGGTGGCGCTGGGCGGCATGCCCATCACCACCACGGTCGAGGGATTGGAACGCTACGACATTACGCTGCGATACGACCGCGATTTCCGCTCGAATCTGGATTCCCTGCGCAATGATATCGTCATACCGACACCCACCGGCGCCCAGATTCCGCTCGGACAACTGGCTGATCTCCACGTCGTCAACGGTCCGATGGGCATCAAGAGCGAGGCGGCCGTACCGAACGCGTGGGTGTATGTGGACCTGCGCGGCGTGGACGTCGGCACCTACGTCAAGAACGCCAAACGCATCGTGAACGAAGCCCGCGCCGCAGGAACCATCCAGATGCCCGAGGGCTACAACCTGTTCTGGAGTGGCCAATACGAGTACATGATCCGAGCCAAGGAACGGCTGCTGGTCGTGGTGCCCATCACCTTGCTTCTCGTGGCGATGCTTATTTACATCAGCACCCGTTCCTGGGTGAAGACCGCCATCGTGCTGCTGGCCGTGCCCTTCTCCGCCGTGGGCGCGTTTTGGCTGATCTACCTGCTCGATTACAACCTGAGCGTGGCGGTCTGGATCGGGTTGATCGCTCTGGCGGGACTCGATGCGGAAACCGGCGTGGTTATGCTCCTGTACCTCGACCTCGCCTATGAGAAGTGGAAGAAGGAAGGCAAGCTTGGCAACCTTGCCGGCCTCCGCGACGCCATCCATCACGGCGCCGTGAAACGCATCCGTCCCAAGATCATGACCGTCGCCACTACCTTCATCGCCCTGGTGCCGATCCTCTGGAGCACGGGCACCGGCGCCGACGTGATGAAACGCATCGCAACGCCGATGGTTGGCGGAGTCTTTACCTCGACTCTCCTTGAACTTCTGCTTTATCCCGCCATTTTCTACCTTTGGCGCAAGCACACGTTGCGTAAGGAAGGCGTTCTGACGGAATAGTGCGAGGCGGGCTCAACCGCAGTCCCTGTTGTCAGGATCGCCGGAAATGCACTCTTTCGCGGCCATTCCGAGACACTTTTCTTGGGAGCGGGAGAGCGACAAGGCCAAGCCTCCTCAGCGGCCAAAGGCCACGATATTCTCCGGCATCTTAGTCCATGCCAAAGGGCCACACTCCGGCGAGACACCGGTATACCCCGGGCTATTGCCCGCCGCTGGCCCGGTATTCCCACATCGCCTTGGGCATGATTTCCTTGAGCTTCTCGGCGCGCTCGGCGCTCATGGGATGGGTGCGCAGGAACCACGGCGTGCCGCCGCTCTGGGCGTCGAGCTCGGCGAATCGTTTCCAGAACGCCACGGCCGCCTCGGGATTGTAGCCGGCGCGGGCCATGTAGAGCAGTCCCATCTCGTCCGCCTCGGATTCCTGTTTGCGGCTGAAGGGCAACAACACCCCCACCTGCGATCCCAACCCGTAGCCGGTATCCACAGCCGAACGCCACTTGGAGTCCTGCATCGAGGTGCTGACCACCGCCCCAATCACCTCAATGCCCATCTGCTGGCTGACCCGTTCGCCGCCATGCCGCGCCACCGCATGGGCGACTTCATGTCCGATCACCGTGGCCAGCCCTGCTTCATCCTGGGTGTAGGGCAGGATCCCGGTGTAGACGCCGACCTTTCCGCCGGGCAAACAGAAGGCGTTGGCTTCCTGGCTCTCGAACAGCACAAACTCCCATTGCGCGTTGGGCATCGGTGCGACCGCAGCGATGCGTTTGCCCACGCGCTCAACCATTGCCGCGCCTGTCGAGTCCTTGCTGATGGGCACTTCCCCTTTCATCTGCTGAAAGCTCGCCAGCCCCATTTGCATCTCCTGGTCCGGTGAGAGGAAGTTGAATTGTTTTCGGCCGGTTTCCGGAACCGTCGAGCATCCGGCTACAAAGAGAACCGGCAGGGAAAGGAGCAGCAGCTTCTGAATCATCGGCACGGCAGAAATCTAACATCTGCGGCACGGCGGGCAAGACCGGTCGTGCCTCAGATCTCTACCGTTTCACCCGGCCCCGGCTGAAGCACTTTGATCCGAGGATGGCGATGTCGAATCTGGCCGTCGAACCAGGCCCGGGCGGCGGCATCGCCGTGTCCAAGAACGACGGAGTGCGGATCGACCTGTCCGACGAAGTCCAAAAGGTCCTCCCGCTGGGCATGGGCGGTGAGATCGAACTCCTCGACCTCACACTGGCGCTCCACAGCGCCCGAGATGCCACTAAACATGAAGGTCTCCCCCAACCGGCTGCTCTTCAGCCGTCCCCCGGGCGTTTCGGGATCGGCATACCCCACAAAGAAGACCCCGTGCCGCGCGTCCCCCAACATGCGCCAGGCCATGTCATGCGCAGCGGTATTCTCGGTCATCATGCCTGCCGTCAGCACAAAGAGATGTCGTCCCGTCAGCTTGATTTCGCCAGCCTTTTTGGGATCAAGCACAACGAGATTCAAGGAGTCATGGAGCTGCAGCTCCGGATGCAGGCGATTGCCCCGGTGGGACTGAAGATCGTAGATCTCGGTGAACACCCGGCCCAAACCCCCAATATAGACAGGCTGCTTCCTGATCCGGCCCCCATCCATCAGCAGCGCCAGCAGGGCCAGAATCTCCTGGGTACGACCCAGGGCAAATGAGGGAATCAACACGCTGCCGCCCCGGTGCAGGACTTTCTCGATCGCAGCCGCCAGTCGCTCGCTCTCAGTCTCGCGCGAATAATCCGGACCCGCGCTGCGCCCTCCACGCGTTGTTTCCATGATCAGCACATCGGCTTTGACCCCGCCAAACCGGGCTCCTCTCAAAACCGTTTGATCCCTGAAGCAAACGTCGCCGGTGTAGAACAGTGTCTGCCGAAATCCACGCACCAGGATTCCCGACGAACCCAAAGTGTGCCCCGCATCGAAGAACTCCAGTGTGGGGGACGGAGCGTCGTCCCGCGGGCGACTGAAGGAGGCCCATTCCACCTCACGATTGTATTTGAACCCCTGAAAGACAGGCGCAAGGTCGTCCACCTGCTCATGGGTGAAGAGCGGGTATTCCCGAATCCCCAAGTTCTCGCGCTGCCGCTTCATCACATTTACCGAGTTATGCAGAATCCGCTCCACCAGGAAGTAGCTCAGCTCGGTCATGAGCACATGAGCCGCGGGAAAATGCTGCAAGGCAACTGGAAGCGATCCGACGTGGTCATGGTGGCAGTGGGAGATGGCAATGGCGTCCAGATCCTGCGCCCTTACCAGTCCATACAGAGGGAGGCTGGCAGCCCCCTCCCGCTTGGGATGAGTGCCCGCATCGAGCAGGAGACGGTGCCCGTCCAGCACTACCCACCACGCACTGGCGCCAATCTCCGTGTCCGGATTTAGATTCTGGATCAGCACGCCGATAGGTAAAGGCTCGGACTCTCACTCGGAAAAGCCGGAAACACGGCTATTCTCCCTGGAACCCGCTGACGGCTTTCATCATGACAGCCTGCATCAGGGCCTGCTGACTGTCATATTGGGCATAGCCTCCGGGCAGACTGAACAGACTCGCAACCGGGGCCGCCAGATTCGGTTTGCGAAATCTCATGATCACCAAATGATCCCCGTCCAGAACCTGAATCTGGACTGGAAACCCATTCAAATCCTGGGCGTTCCAGGTCAGAGCCTTTTGCGTTGCTCCGGATGCACCCGACACGTTGACCCGGTACCTGATACAGGGATGGCCGTCCAAAGTTTCCCGGCCCATTTCTTCACGCTCAAGCCTGAGGTCTTTGCCCGACGACTTCAGTGCCTCCGGTTTCAGTGGAACCCTGAGAATGGATTCCAGTCCAGGGTAGATCACGTAGGAAGCGCCCTTTTCTGGAAGAATCAATGTCGACGCAGTCTCCATCCCCAGCTGCTTCAGACTGGCGGCCGCCCCGCTCGGAAGGTCCTTGCTTTTCAGTTTGGACATTTCCACGTCCATCCGAATGTTGCCATCGCTGATGGCGAATTTCATCGGGGCACTGAGAATTTCCTGCTCCTCCCGATCATAGACTTGCACCGTGGCATCCGCGCTAAACGCTGTGAACTCTCCAAATAACCGGGCGAGTGCGGCATCCATCCCGGTCAGTGCGGGGACGGCCATCCCTTGCGCCTCCATCACCCCCCGCCCGCATATCAAGGCGCAGAGAAGCACAAGTGAGGTGAAACGCGCGCTCTTCATTGTTGATTCACTCAGAAGTTAGCGTGGAGTCCTGCTTTGACCAGCATAAATGAACCGGCGCTGTCTTGGCACGAAGGCGTAAAAAAAGCGTCCCTTGCAATCGCAAGGGACGCTCAAAAGGCAACAATTGCTCAAACCTTCGCAGCCTCTTTGGCTTCTGCGGGCTTGGCCTCCTCCACTGTCGCAGCCGGGGCTCCCGCCGGAAGCTCCACCCACTCGAGGATGGCGCGCTTGGCTGCATCCCCGCGCCGCTGGCCGGCGAACTGTCCCTCCACTCCGCCCAGTTGCAAAATACGAGTATAGCCTCCCCGGCGATCCTTGAAAACCGGAGCGAGATCCTCGAACAGAATCCTCACCACATCCTCATCCTGGCGCCACTTTTTACGCTGTTCCTTGGTCTGTTCCAGAGAACGCCCGCGGGCACGCAAACGGGAAGCCGCCAGTCGCCGCGCGTGGAGCGTTCCCACTTTCCCGAGTGTGATCATTTTCTCGGCGACCGGGCGTGCGGCCTTGGCCTTTGCCAGGGTCGTGGTGATGCGCTTGTGTTTGATCAAGCTGCAAACCAGGTTCGCCAGCATCGCGTTCCGATGCTCGGAGGTGCGCCCCAGTTTGGCTGTTCTTTTGAGATGTCGCATAACGATCGATGGTTGGCGGCCTAAACCGCTTCCTGTTGCGGCTTGGCCGGTTCAATGAGATCGGAATCAAAGCTCATGCCGAGTCCCAATCCGAGACTGGTCAACTTGTCCTTGATTTCATTGAGGGACTTCTTGCCAAAGTTCCGGTATTTGAGCATTTCCTGCTCGCTCTTCATCGCCAGTTGCCCCACGGTCGTGATATTGGCGTTGTTCAGGCAATTTGCCGCGCGCACGCTGAGCTCGATCTCATTCACGCTCATGCTGAGCAGCTTGTGAAGCTTCTTCTTCTCCTCATCCTGCTTGTCCACGACCTCCTCAAACTGAATGGCGTTCTTGTCGTAGCCCACAAACACATCCAGGTGATGCTGCAGAATGGCGGAAGCCTGCGTCAGGGCGTCGTCCGGTGTCAGCCGTCCGTCCGTCCAGACTTCCAGAAGCAGGCGATCGTAATCGGTACGTTGTCCGACACGGGCATCTTCGACGGCGTAACGCACCCGGGACACTGGCGAGAACAGCGAGTCAATCGGGATCACCCCGATCGCCTGGCCACTCACCTTGTTTTCATCCCCCGGGCAAAACCCGCGCCCCACCTTCACCTCGAGCTCCATCTCAAACTTCTTCTTCTTGTCGAGCGTGCAGATCAGTTGATCAGGATTCACGAGCTCCAGGTTCTGATTGAGCTGAATATCCGAGGCCGTCACCGCGCCTTCCTTGTTCACGCTCAACATCAATGTCTGCGCTTCACGGCTGTGCGCCTTGAACTTGATCTTCTTGAGGTTGAGGACGATGTCAGTCACATCCTCAAGTACGCCTGCGATGGTGGCAAACTCATGCATGGCCCCGTCCACCTTGAAGGAAGTGATGGCGGCGCCCTCCAGAGACGAGAGCAGCACACGACGCAGGGAATTGCCGATCGTATGGCCATAGCCCGTTTCAAAGGGCTCGGCCACGAACTTGGCGTACGTTTCAGTCGCGGACTGCTCATCCTTCTGCAGCCGCTTTGGCATTTCAAATCTTCCTAGTCTAACTGGCATATGTTTTTATGTTGCAATTGTAATCTGTCCGCAGTCGATCACTCCCGTCGGATTGCGGACCGTATAATTGCCTCGTTGAACCCCCACCAGGGGGCGACGATTAACGGGAGTAAAATTCGACGATGGCCTGCTCGTTTGCCACCGGCTGGATCTCCTCCAGGGTGGGAATGCGCATCACGACACCCTTGAACTCGTCCTTGCTCAGGGAAAGCCAGTCCGGAACGGCACGGCTCGTGGAAATCTCCAGGTTCTTGGTGGCGAGCTGCCGGGAGACGTTGGAATTCTTCACCTCCACCACGTCGTTCATTTTCAAGGCAAACGAGGGAATGCCCACCTTGCGACCGTTGACCTGCACATGTCCATGAGCAACCATCTGCCGGGCTGCCGCACGGGTGCTGGCAAATCCCAGCTGGAACACCACGTTGTCCAGGCGTGTCTCGAGAATCTGCAGCATCTGCTCACCCGTGACACCGCGCTGCCGCGCTGCCTTTTCATAGACTCCACGGAACTGACGCTCCATGAGCCCATAGTAATAGCGCATCTTCTGCTTCTCGATCAGGCCGAGGCCGTACTCCGTGTGCTTTCGACGGAACTTGGGGCCATGCACACCCGGCGGGAAGTTCCGGCGTTCCAGGTATTTGCTGGGACCGAAGATGGGGGTGCCGAACCGACGGCTAATGCGAACGCGTGGACCTTTGTAACGAGCCATACTTTGATTCTCAGTTTGCCAAGTTAAAGTTGTGAATTACACCCGGCGCTTCTTGCGCGGACGGCACCCGTTATGAGGAACGGGCGTGACGTCGCGGATCACCGTGATGTCCAAGCCGATCGCTTGCAGTGCGCGAATGGCTGACTCCCGCCCCGAGCCGGGTCCCTTGACTCGCACTTCAACCTCCTTCAGCCCATGGGCCATGGCCTGGCGGGCGGCATCCTGCGCCACCTGCTGCGCTGCGTACGCGGTGCTCTTGCGGGAGCCCTTGAAACCCACGCGGCCCGAACTCGACCAGCCAATCAAATTGCCCTGCATGTCACAGATGCTGACGTGGGTATTGTTGAAGGTCGCCAAAATGTTGGCGACCCCGTGCAGAATGTTTTTGGAGCCCTTGGCCTTGATGATCTTCTTGCCGGCAAGCTCATCGCCCAGCAATTCCGCTGCGGTGGGCGCTTCGGCAGCAACCGGAACTTTGGCGTCGGAAGCCGGCGCCTCCTGAGCGGCGGCCTTCTTCCTCGACTTTCCGGAATCCGCCTTGGCGGACTTGGTCTCGCCCGCTTCCTCCCCGGCACGCTGGTCTTGATCCAGCTTCTTCTCTTTCTTTTCAGCCATATGAGTCAACTCTAATGAATGCCAGTCTTGGCGTTCGGGTTACGCTGCACACCGACCGTCTTGCGCGGTCCTTTGCGAGTGCGTGCATTGGTTTGGGTGCGTTGTCCACGCACAGGAAGGCTTCGCATATGTCGAATGCCGCGGTAGCTCTTGATGGCCTGCATTCGCTTCAAATTCAGCCCGATCTCGCGTCGCAGATCGCCCTCAATCATGTAACCGCCTTCCTGAATCGCATGCACGATTTGCGACAGTTGTTGCTCGGTCAAATCCTTGGCCCGAACCGCAGGATCAATGTTGGCCCGTTCCAGCACCTCGACGGCGTTCGTCGGACCAATGCCATAAATATAGCGCAAGGCGATGTCGATGCGCTTGTTGGAGGGTACCTCCACGCCAATGATACGTGCCATATAGTTAACCTTGACGCTGCTTGTGACGCTTGTTGGAGCAGATAACCCGGATCACCCCATTCCTGCGGATGACTCGGCAGTGCTCGCACATTTTTTTCACCGATGCTCGAACTTTCATACAATGGTCTTTTTCTGGGTGCCGACGATCCGTCCTTCCGACAGATCATAAGGCGATAATCTCAAAATCACTCTTTGCCCCTCACACGGGGACCCCAAATCAGCCTGCGTTTTCCGGGTAAGAAACCCCAAGAGGGTGTGCCCGTTGGACAGCACAATCCTGCAGGTTCGATCCGTCAGCGTTTCTACGACGCAACCTTCAACGAGGAAGGCATCTTCTCCGGGCATGTCATAATCTCCGGTTCCGTTTCCGTCACCAGGACAGTATGCTCAAAATGGGCGGATAGTGAACCATCACCCGTCACGACTGTCCAGCTGTCTTTCAAGATTTTTACCCCGGCACGGCCGGCGTTCACCATGGGCTCAATTGCCAGAGTCATCCCTGGCCTCAACTTGGGAGAGCTCTTGCCATCCACAAAATTGGGGATCTGCGGCTCCTCGTGCATCGTTCGCCCCACCCCATGCCCAACAAACTCGCGCACAACACTATAGCCATGGCCTTCCACAAAGCGTTGAACCGCACGGGAGATGTCGATCACCCGCTTGCCGGGCAGGGCCTGGGCAATGCCTTCATAAAGCGCCTTCTCCGTTACATCCATGAGGCTCTGGGCAGCCGGACTGCACCCCCCCACCGCCACAGTGCGTGCATTGTCACCGATGAACCCATTGTAGATCACGCCCACATCGACACTGACGATATCGCCAAAGAGCAATTTGCGGTTCCCTGCAAGGCCATGAACAACCTGTTCATTTACCGAGATGCACGTGTGACACGGATACTTGCGATACCCCAGAAAGGCGCTCCTGGCCCCATATTCCTTCATTAGTGAGGCTGCATACTGATCCACCTCAGCGGTCGTGACACCGGGCTGGATAAATGCCGCGACCTGCTCCAACACCTTGGCCGCCACCCCGCAGGCCGGCCGCATGCTTTCGAGATCGCGCTCGCTCTTGATCAGAATCATGGTCTCGCTGCATCACCCGCGCCGGTCGGGTCGCCCCGCCCGCCGATGCCCCGGGTCTAGAACCGTCCCCGCAAACGCCCCTTCTTCAAAAACCCGTCGTAATGGCGCATCATGAGATGGGATTCCATCTGGCGCATGGTGTCCAACATCACACCCACCGCAATCAACATGCTGGTGCCCCCAAAGAATTGCGCCACCATCTGTGGCACGTTCATCCAAGTATACAACAAGATCGGGAGCACGGCGATGATCACTAGGAATACTGATCCTGCGAGGGTGATACGGCTCATCGCATTGTGCAGGTAGTCACTGGTCGCCTGCCCCGGCCGCACCCCGGGGATATAGCCGCCGTTCTTTTTCAAGTCATCGGCGATCTGCAACTCATTGAACTGTGTCGCCACCCAAAAGTAGGTAAAGAACAGAATCATCAGCGAGTACATCACCAGATGCAGCGGCCGCCCGTAGCCAAAGGAAGCGGCGATTTCCAGGAAGAACTTGACGTCGAAAGTCCGCCCGAGAAAGAAGAGAATCTTCTCGGGAAACATGAGGATCGCCTGTGCGAAAATGATGGGCATGACGCCTGCATAGTTGACCCGCAGCGGCATGAAGGAAGTTCCACCTGCATAGACTTTCCTGCCGACGGCACGCTGCGCGTACTGGACCGGCACCTTGCGTTGCGCTTGGGTGATGGCGATGACGCCGGCGATGACGCCGGCAAGCAGCAGCACCAGTGCGATGGCGTGGCCAATGTTCTTTCCCTCGATGCCCTCGCCGGGGAAGAACATGTCGTACACGCCCTGACCTGCGGCGGGCAACCGGGCCAGAATGCCTATCGTGATGACCAAGGACACCCCGTTTCCAATGCCCCGCTCGGTGATTTGCTCGCCCAACCACATCAGCAGCATCGTTCCCGTGGTCAGCACCATCACCGTTTGAATCCGATACCACCAGATCCAGTCACCCGAGTACAAAACCAATTTATCGATGCCCTGACCAAAGATCTTCTCCGGGTTTTCCCAACCCAGGGCCATTGCACTTCCTTGTCCCAGGCAGAGCAGCAGGGTCAGATAGCGACCGTACTGGATGATCTTGGTCCGTCCGCCCTCTTCGCGCGCCAACTTGCTCAATTGCGGAACCACTGCGGTCATCAGCTGGAGTATGATGGTGGCGCTGATGTAGGGCATGATCCCCAGAGCACCGATCGCACACTGCTCCAAGGCACCACCGGTGAACATGCTGTACATTCCCAGCAGACCGCCGCCATCGCCGGCATGCTGGGCAAAATAATCCGACAGCACCTGGCCATCCAGGCCAGGGACCCGTATGACGGCCATCAAGCGGCAAATCGCCAGCACCACCAGCGTAAAGAAAATCCGGGAGCGCAATTCCGGAATCTTGAAGCAGTTACTGAAGGTGTTCGCAATGGCGGCTATCATCAGACCCTTTCACAACCCGACTTGAATCGGTTACTGCGCCTCCTTGGAGGAGACCGTTTCGCAACGCCCCCCATTGGCCTCAATCTTGGCTTTCGCGGCTGCACTGAATGCGTGGGCGCAAACCGTCAGCTTGCGGGTGAGTTCCCCCACTCCCAAGATCTTGATTCCGTTGGCCTTTCCGTTGGCGAGGCCCGCCTGGCGGAGGGTCGCTTCATCCACGCGGGTGCCATCCTCGAACTGGTTCAGTCCATCGAGATTCACCGGCAGGTAACGAATGGCATGCCTCGCGTTGTTGAAGCCCCGCTTGGGGATTCGACGGTACAAGGGCATTTGCCCGCCCTCGAACCCGATACGAATGGAACTGCCGGACCGGGCTGTTTGCCCTTTTCCGCCACGTCCGCTTGTTTTGCCGAGCCCGCTGGATTCCCCCTGACCAAGACGCTTCCGCCGATGCTTGGCGCCAGGGCGGGGCTTAATGTTATGAAGTCGCATTGACATGATAATAGGGTACAACGGCTCAGGCCGCAGGCGTTTCCACAGGTTTCAATTCTATGCCGCGATTGCGAAAAATGTCCTCCCGCTGCCGCAGGCTCAACAACGCGTCCAAGGTGGCCTTGACCACATTGGCGGCATTCTTGGAACCGAGCGATTTGCTGAGCACATTCTTAACACCGGCGGACTCCAGAACGGCGCGAACCGTCTTCCCGGCAATGACCCCGGTTCCGGGAGATGCCGGACGCAGCAAAACCTTGGCGCCGCAATAGCGGGAAATCACCTCATGGGGAATCGTGGTATCTCTCAGATTGACATCCACCATTTGTGCCCGGGCCGATTCACCGCCCTTGCGGATGGCGTCGGCAACTTCGCTGGCCTTGCCCAAGCCAACCCCAACGCGGCCCTTCTTGTTTCCCACCACCACAAGCGCGCTGAAACCAAAGCGGCGGCCACCCTTGACCACTTTGGAGCTGCGATTGATGAATACCACCTTTTCCACCAACTCATCTCCATTGGCATCGACAGACGGTTCCGGACGGGCGCGCCGCGGCCTTCCCTGCCCCGGCCGGTTTCCAAACCGGCCTCCGCCAAATCGTGGCGGTGGCGAACCGGCACCGTCCGGCGTTGCGGTTTGGGGTGCAGCAATAGTGTTTTGATCATCCATACTAAGAGCCATTAAAATTTGAGGCCAGCCTCACGAGCCGCATCGGCAAGCGCCTTGACCTTGCCGTGGTAACGCGCACCGCCACGATCAAACACAACCTGTTTGATGCCCTTTTCCAGAGCCTGTTTCGCAGCGTGGCTGCCGATCACCTTGGCGCTTGCAACATTGGCCGCGAGCTTATCGCGGTCCGGCGCGCTTTTGCTGAGCGTGGAGGCGGCGGTAATCGTGACACCCTTCTCGTCATCAACAAACTGAACGTGAATGTTTCGCCCGGTAAAGCAGACACTCATCCGGGGTCGCTCGGCCGTGCCGCCCACCTTCCGGCGCACGCGCCAGTGGCGCAATTGCCGCAACTTGATCTTCTTGTCGGTTCTCATTGAGGTTCACACGGATGGTGCCGTGATCACATTGGTTACTGAACGGTCTTGCCTTCCTTGCGCTCGACACGCTCATCCGAATAGCGCACTCCCTTGCCTTTGTAGGGCTCCGGCGGATAGTAGGAACGCAGCTCGGAAGCGACGAGTCCCACGGCCCATTTGTCCGGACCCTCAATCGTGACCTTGGTGTTTTCCTCCACCTTGACGGTGACGTTGTCGGGAATGGGATAAATCACCGGATGCGAATACCCTAGATTCATGGTGACCGTTTTGCCCTGAACCGCGGCCTTGAAACCAACACCATGGATCTCGAGCTTCTTGACATAGCCCTCGGAAACGCCTTTGACCAGATTGTTGACCAGTGATCGGCCCAGTCCATGCATGGCTTTGGCCTGGGTGCTGTCACTTTCGCGCTCCACCAAGACCTTGCCCTCCTCGACCTTCGCCGTGGTCAGCCGCGGCAATTCAAGCCCGAGCTTGCCCTTGGGGCCTTCGACGGAAACCTTCCGCCCCTTTATCTCCACCTTGACCTTGGCGGGGATCACAATTGGCATTTTCCCGATACGTGACATGAATTCTAAATGATTTGATGGGTTTCGGAAATGCTGAACTCTCTACCAAACGTAGCAGACCACCTCTCCCCCGAGGTTTTTTCGCCGCGCCTCGTGTCCACTCATCACTCCCTCGGGAGTTGAAATCACCGCCACACCAAGCCCCCCCCGAACGCGGGGAATCTCGGTGCTGCCCACGTAATTGCGCAAGCCGGGCCGACTGATGCGGCGAATGCCCTCAATCACGCCCCGACGACCGACGTATTTCAGCTTCAGCGTCATGGTCTTCAGCTTGTCGCCTTCTACCGCCATCCCGGAGACATACCCCTCCTTGACCAGGACGCGCGCCAGACTTTCCTTCATCTTGGAATGAGGGATGCCCACACTGGGCAGCAGCGCCATGCTGGCGTTGCGAATCCGGGTCAACATATCTGCAATCGGATCAGTCATAGAAATTCTACCAGCTGGATTTGGTTACTCCGGGGATCAGCCCCGCAAGGGCTGCTTCACGGAAGGTCAGGCGTGAGCACCCGAACTTGCGAATAAACGCGCGGCGACGACCCGACGCCGCGCACCGGTTGACGACCCGGACTGGACTGGCGTCCTTGGGCAGTTTGGACAGGGCTTCGTAATCGCCCTTTGCCTTGAGCTCGGCGCGGATGGCCGCATATTTCTTGACGGTGTCTGCCTTGCGCTTGTTGCGCGCGATCCAGGATTTTTTGGCCATAACAGAGTGCTCTCTTACTTCGATTCAGCAAACGGAAAACCCATCAACTTCAACAGATCCAGCGCTTCCGCATCGGTGGGCGCGCTGGTGACAATCGTCACATCCATGCCCTGCTGTCGCTTGACCTTGTCGAGTTCAATTTCCGGAAAGTTGGTCTGGTCTGCGATCCCAAAGGTATAGTTGCCCCGCCCATCAAACTTTCTCGGCGACAAACCCCGAAAGTCACGAATGCGCGGCAGCGTTACGGCAACCAGTCGGTCGAAAAACTCATACATCTGATCCTTCCTCAAAGTCACTCGGCATCCAATCGGTTGCCCCTCACGCAGTTTGAAATTCGCGATGCTATGTCGGGCCTTGCTGACGACCGCCTTCCGCCCCGTGATCACCGTCAAATCCTTGGCTGCGTCGTCCAGCGCGCTCTTTTCCAACGAAGCGGGAACGCCCATGTTCACAACGATCTTCTCAATGCGCGGCACCTGGTGCGGATTGGTGTACTTGTGCTGCTCCTTCAGGGCCGGCACCACGGCTTCCACGTATTTCTTGTAAAGTCTGGCTTTCATGCTTT
>JALOTU010000296.1 GCA_025457725.1 Verrucomicrobiota bacterium | reverse complement strand
GTTGGAATGCATCATTGAGATAATTGAGCAAAAAGATCTAAGTGAGGAGAATCGGCTCCTGAAAATCAAACGCCCAAGTGGGCTGGATCAGACCGCGGCGGGCGGCCAGAAGGAGCGAGGCTGGGCGCACGAACACCAGGGTTCGGTCGTAGTTGCCAGCGGATTGCACCGCGCTCAACGCGCGTCGCGACCACAGCACGCGTTCATCCGGCCAAAGCAACCCAGCCATCGCCAGTCCGGTCCACCGCATCAACCGCGGCCAGGAGGATAACTTCCGGCGGAGCGCATCGGCCGGCTCATCAAATCGCGTGATCCGCAGCCTGGGATGGGAAAGCGTTTCCGCATCACCGCGATGCACGCCCAGCGTGCTCGTGATCACGTCCACCTCCCAGCCCTCGTCCAGGAAGCCCCTGACCAGGTAATGCGGTCGCTTGGCGTTGGCGTGCGTGCTCGGCGGAAAGGCGTGGGTGAGAACCAGCAGGCGCATGAGGGGAGCCGCGGGTCCGGGTCAGAGTTTCTGCCACACGCGGCGATTCACGTAATCAGTGTAACTGAGGATGATTTTGGCCACCTTCCAGGAAACCTGTGTGGCGCGATAATCATCCGGCAATCGGCACCCGCCCATCTGCTGGCACTGGGCTCGGGTCATCTCAACCGCCTGAAGAATCCGCTCCCGGCCCAACCCGCTCATCACCACCGCCCCCTCATCCATGCCTTCAGGCCGCTCGTGCGCCTGCCGGACGTTCACCGCGGGAAAGCCAAGAATCGATGACTCCTCGGTGATGGTGCCGCTGTCCGACAGGGTGCAGAACGCGGATTTCTGGAGGGCGACGTAATCGAAAAACCCCAACGGCGGCATGGTCCGCACCCGCTTGTTCAACCGGTGCCGGCCCGCCTGGAGCCGATTCCGCGTTCGGGGGTGGGTCGAAAAAATGAGCGGAAACTTGTAGCCCGTGGCCAGCGCGTTCAACGATGTCACCAGGCTCCGCAGGTGCGCCGGGTCGTCCACGTTTTCCTCCCGATGCAAGCTCACCGTGAAGTAGCGGCCGGGCTTCAACTCCAGCCGCTCCAGCACCTTGGAGGCCGCAATGCCCTCCCGATGATGATCCAGCACCTCGCGCATGGGCGATCCCGTCTTCATCACCCGATCCGGCGCCAGTCCCTCCGCCAGCAGGTAGCGGCGGCCATGTTCGGTGTAGCAGAGGTTGATATCGCTGACATGATCCACGATCCGGCGATTGATCTCCTCCGGCACCCGCATGTCGAAGCACCGATTGCCCGCCTCCATGTGGAAGATCGGGATCTTGCGCCGCTTGGCCGGAATGACCGCGAGGCAGCTGTTGGTGTCCCCGAGGACCAGCACCGCTTCCGGCTTCTCCTTTTCCAGCACAACGTCGGCACGGGCGATCGTGTTGCCGATTGTCTCGGCGGCGGTCCGGCCGGCTGCCTTGAGGTAGTGCTTCGGTTTGGGCACGCCGAGCTCCTTGAAGAAGATGCCGTTCAGTTCGTAATCGTAATTCTGGCCGGTGTGCACCAGCTGATGATCTGTCACCTGCTCCAGCACGGCAATGACACGCGAGAGACGAATGATCTCCGGGCGCGTGCCCACAATGGTCATGACCTTGATCTTCCTGGCCCTCATGTCAGTTTCTTTCCTGTTTTCGCGGTGGCGCCCCGGCGGCGGTGTGCCCATCATGGCAGCTGTGAGGCAACCATCCAGCGCAATTCCAAAGCGCACATCCCCGCACGCCCGGCTCTCCGCGGCCCGCCACCGAGGGTGACCCGGCCGGCCCGCCGGTCCGTGACTCAGCGGATCACCTTCTCAAAACAGGTGTCCGGCCGTTGCGGGTCAAAGATCTCATTCGCCCAGAACAAGGTCACCATGTCCGATCCTCCGGTGTTCTCGATGGAATGCGTGTACCCGGGCGGGATGTCCACGATGCGGATCTCCCGGTCGCTTACGGGGTATTCGATGATGTCGTCCCCCAGCACATGGCGGAAACGGATGAGTCCCTCGCCCTGGATGACGCAGAACTTCTCGATCTTGGTGTCGTGGTAATGGTTCCCCCGGGTGATTCCGGGCTTGGTTCGCGAGACGAACACCTGCCCGGCAAACGGCGATTTGACCAGCTCGAACAGCCAGCCCCGCTCGTCCGTCTTCAGGTCCACCGGATAGGAAAACGCCTCGGGATCGCTGAACGAGAGATAGGTGGAGTACAAGTACTTGACCAGGGGGTTTGAAAGGTCCGGCAGCAGGGATTTCTGACGGTTCTCACGGAATGAAACCAGCAAATCATGCAGCTCTCCCAGGGCGATGGAATGGACCTCCGCCACCTCATGGCGGGTGGTGTCGGGATCATGGGCGTCCCGCGCTGCAATCTTCAGGAATTCCTGCACCACCGTGTCCACATACACGAACTGGATCAGGTGGTCACGGTTGCTGACCTCGACGGGCAGACTGCGGCTGATGTTGTGGCAGAAGGTGGCCACCACGGTGTTGTAATGGGGCCGGCTCCATTTGCCGAACACGTTGGGAAAGCGGTAGAGATAAATCGGCGCGCCGGTGGTCTGGTGGTATTCCAGCAGCACCTCCTCCGCACCCCGCTTGCTCTGGCCATAGGGATTGTCCAGAGCGGCCTGGATGGAGGAACTGAGCACCACGGGCGTGCGCCGGCCGGCTGCGGCCAGCGCCTGTGTCAGGTTGCGCGTGAGGTCAGTGTTGCCGGCGACAAACTCGGCGGGATCTTTGGGCCGGTTCACCCCGGCCAGATGAAACACCAGATCCGCCCCGGCGGCCAACTCCGGCAGGCGCTCCGGACTGGTCTGTACATCGAACTCGAGCACCTCGTATTCTCCAAGCCGTCGCAGCGCGAGACACAGGTTTTTCCCAATGAACCCCTGCGAGCCGGTGACGAGAATCTTCTTCATGGCCATAACCCTGCCGGCTCAATGCCCGCGGGCGCCATCGCCTTTGAGTTCCTGCTGGATGAAATCGAGTTTCAACAGCAACGCCCGCAGCTCCTTGTCGGTCAGCTGATGGGTGTTGGCCGAGGTGTAGTCCTCGAGCCGGGCCACCTTGCGTTCGCCCTTTTCAAAGTACAGGGAATAATTCAGGTCCCGGGCATCGGATCCGATCCGATAGTAGCCCTTGAGATCCTCCGCCCGGACCATCTCCTCCCGGTTCAGCAGCGTCTCGTGTTTCTTTTCACCATGACGGGTCCCGATGATGCGCACCTCGGTCTGCGCCTTGAACAGTTCCTTCAGCACCCGCGCCAGCTGCCCGATGGTCGCCGCCGGCGCCTTCTGCACAAAGGTGTCCCCGCCCCGCCCGTGCTTGAACGCAAACAGCACCAGGTCCACCGCGTCGTCCAGGGACATCATGAAGCGCGTCATGTCCGGATCCGTGATGGTGATGGGTTTGCCGCTCTTGATCTGGCTGACGAACAGCGGAATGACCGAGCCGCGCGAGGCCATCACATTGCCATAGCGCGTGACGCAGATGGTGGGTTCGCCTTTCTTGAGGTTGCGCGATTTGGCCACGCCCACCTTCTCCATCATCGCTTTGGACATGCCCATGGCATTGATGGGATACACCGCCTTGTCGGTGCTCAGCACGATGACGTTCTTCACCTGGTTGGCGATGGCGGCATTGAGTGTGTTCTCTGTCCCGAGGACATTGGTGTAGACCGCCTCCAGCGGATAGAACTCACAGGAAGGCACCTGTTTCAGTGCGGCGGCGTTGAACACATAGTCCACACCGCGCATCGCGCTGTTGATGCTGTTGAAATCGCGCACGTCCCCGATGTAGAACTTGAGCTTGGGACTGCGCAGCTCGTGCCGCATGTCGTCCTGCTTCTTCTCGTCCCGGCTGAAGATGCGAATCTCCCGGATGTCCGAGTTAATGAACCGCCGAACCACCGCATTGCCAAAGGACCCAGTCCCCCCCGTGACCAACAATGTTTTGTCTTTGAACATAATGTATGACTCTCTTGACTGAGCCCGCTCGGCATCCACTCATCTGCAG
>JALOTU010000295.1 GCA_025457725.1 Verrucomicrobiota bacterium | reverse complement strand
GGCATCGTCAGCGCCGGGGTGCTGGTGGAAGTGGACGGCAAGTTCATCACCGTCCAGAACCGTCTGCTCGGCCGCATCAATGTGTGTGTCCCCCGCGATTTGGCACTGGCCGCTGGTGACCGGATTCACCTGAAGGCCAATCGGAAGCTCGCTTCCGGCAATCGGGTTGCCAATGGCGAACTGGCCACCGTGAAGGCCGTTCGCACCGATGGCGCCGTTGAACTCGAAGACGGACGGGTCTTGGACGCCAGCTACCGCGAGTTCTCCCCGGGCTACGCGGTGACCTCCTACGGCTCGCAAGGCAAGACGGTGGACTACGTCCTGTTCTCCGACTCGACCATCAAGGCCGCGACCAACGCGCAGCAGTGGTATGTGACCATTTCGCGCGGGCGTCGGGGTATCCGCATCTTCACGCCGGACAAGGAACAATTGCGTGAGAGCGTCAGCCGCTCGGGCCATCGGCCTCTGGCCCTCGACCTTGTACCGGGACTCGTTCTCCAGCCGCCCCGCAGGCTTTGGGATACGCTCCGCAGGCATGTGCTGCGTTTCGGGCGGCAGGCGGCGGACCGCCTTTCCCGCGTGAAACCGCTTCGTCGCCGCTTGAACTCAACCACCCCACACCATGAACACCACCAAACCACCCGAATGCTGGGCGAGTGACGCCAACGCTCGCGCGCTCCGCGTCGAGACCGCCCCCAGAAGGGCTCTGCTGCTCCCGTTCGACCAGTTTGTATTCGCCGAATGCCACACCGAGGAAAAAGAGCAGCGGCTCTGTCTGGTCTTCGCCACCCACGAGGTCGTGGTCCGGGGGCATTCCCTGCGCCGGATCGAAACGGCCATGCAGCGCATGGAGTTGTCTCATCTAGCGTGCCTCCCCGCCAATTACCGGAGCCTTTTGGCCGATGGGCAACCGTTCATCCGCGAAATCACCGTCCAGGAAGTGAAGGAGGCGGCAAGCGCGCAGGAGGGAAGCCCCAAGTAGCCGTTGAGCTTCCGCGGCCCAAACTCAAGGTCAAGAAAGCCCGTTGCATATTTATACAACTGCCTTGTATATGCGGCCTGAAGGCACAAGGCAGGGCACCAGCTTGACGGAGCGGAGCCTCCTCCACCAGGGGCGACGAATCGGGATTTGCCGCTGCAAGAGCAGCAGGAGGCAGCATTTGACTGTTCCTAGCAAAGTGTGATAAAACGTCACAAGACATGAACAATTGACAATGATTTATCACACATGCCGCCCACCAGCAAAACCGAGCAGGCGCTGAGGCTTATCCGGGAGATGGGCGTCGTGCGGCCGCGCGACCTGGCATCGCACGGCATCACGCCGGAGCATCTGCGTCGTCTCTGCCACCGCGGGCTGATCGAGCAGCCAGCCCGGGGGCTTTACCGGGCGGCGAACGCGGAGGTAACGGCCCATCACTCGCTGGCGACAGTGGCCAAGCGGGTGCCCAACGGTGTGATTTGCCTGCTTTCGGCGCTAAGATTCCACGAGTTCACCACCCAATCGCCGCCCGAGGTTTGGGTGGGCATTCGGAGCGGGGCGCGGGTGCCGTCGCTGGGTAAGCCAATGGTGCGCTTCGTGCGCTACTCGGCGGTGTCCCTGGCCGCCGGAAGCGAATCTCATCAGATTGAAGGCGTGCCGGTGCGGGTCACGATTCCCGCCAAGACGGTGGCGGATTGTTTTAAGTATCGCAACAAGATCGGGCTGGACGTGGCGTTGGAGGCGCTCCGCGAATGCCGCCGGCTGCGTCGGGCTACGCCCAACCAGATCGCCCAATTCGCCAAAGTCAATCGGGTGTTCAACGTCATGCGGCCTTACCTGGAGGCGCTGGCATGAGCCGCGAGCGGCCCCGCAACATCGCCGCGTCGGTGGCGGACCGGTTGCTGCAACGCGCCCGGCAAACCGGGGAAGAGCACCAACTGCTGCTGACCCGGTTCGGCCTGGAACGTCTGATGTATCGTTTGAGCGAGTCGCCGGCGCGGGATCGCTTTGTGGTCAAGGGCGCGTTGCTCTTTCTGGTGTGGGCCGAGGAGCCGTTTCGCGCCACGCGCGATCTGGACTTGCTGGCCGTGCGTGAGCCGTCGCCGGAGGAGCTGCTGGAGTTGTTTCGCGGCCTCGGTGACATGGCCGTGGCGGAGGATGGTCTGGTGTTTGACCCAGCGACCGTTGAAGTCAGCGAAATCCGCGAGGACCAGCAATACGGCGGTTTGCGGGTGACGATGCGGGCGCGACTGGGGAAGATCGTGATCCCGATCCAAGTGGACATCGGATTCGGCGATGCGGTGACCCCTGAGCCAAAGGCGGGGCCGTTTCCGGTGCTGCTGGACTTCCCGCCCCCCATCCTGCGTTTGTATCCACGTGAAACCGTGGTGGCGGAGAAGTCCGAGGCGATGGAGCAGCTTGGCCTGCTCAACAGCCGGATGAAGGATTACTACGACCTTTGGATCTTGGCGCGGCAGTACGCCTTCGACGGTGAACTGCTGTGCCAGGCTGTGCGCAATACCTTTCGCCGACGGAAGACTGAATTTCCGGCAGGAGCGCCGGAAGGTCTGTCGGAGGCTTACGCTACCGATCAGGCCAAGAATGCTCAGTGGACTGCGTTTGCCCGGCGTGCCCGCTTGCGTGCAGGCCCACGAGAGTTGCAGGAAGCGATCGAATTGCTGCGTAGGTTCCTGCTGCCTGTGCTCGAAGCCGCACGCCAAAACAGGGCATTCAGTTCTCATTGGCCACCGGGTGGCCCCTGGCACTCCAGGTGAACGAATCAGTCTTGGTTTCTGCACCATGGCGACAACCCGCCAGCGTAACCGACGGATCGTTGAGATGCGTGCGCAAGGAGTAACACGCCAGGAGATCGCACGGCTGTTCCGGATTACGCCTGGCCGAGTGGCGATGATCGAGCAGCGCGCCGCAACCGAACAGGCTCGGGCTGAGCAACGCTACCAACTCCAAGCGGAGCTCCGGCTTGCGGACGATCTGGACAAGACATGGCCAGTCCTGAACCTTCTGGACGCACTGCATCTATTGCCAGTCGCTCGAACGGGGTTGCTCACCCACCTTGGAGAACAACACAAAACGAGAATGAGCCTCCGGGAGTTCATGGATTTGGTCGTGGCTGAGCACGGCGATCCCTCGGAGGTGTTTGCGCGCACGCCGTTGCTGCGCGTACGGGGGATCGGCAAGATCGGCTTCTATTCTGTGGCAGCCGAACTGACGGAGACGGACCTTGGCCCGCACTGCAACGAGGAATGGGAGAGGCGGTTGGCTGTGCTCCGACGCGAGTGGAGGATCCCGTCGTGGCCGCCGAATCCGCGCCGTCGGGAAGGGTAAAGCCAGGCCATCGGAACTGCGCATGTCCCTTTGAGGTGCCTGGCCGCCACCTACCGGGGCCTGCTGACCGGGAGACAACCGTTGTAGAAACCACCGTCCAGGAAGTGAAGGACAGCGAGGCCAGAGCGATCGCACCGTCGGATTGACCAAGAGCAGCGTTGCACAGTTCCTCAACTATTTTGAGGATGCTCCGCCCCAGGCTTGGGCCGGACCGTTTGCGGAGATGGCCGGCAAGTGCGGGCTGAGCCAGGATTTGGCGGCTGCGTTCTTGCGCGTCGCCGAGTTCATCTCTGGCCCGCGCCAATGACGATTCGGCTGGTCCGCAGACTTGCGGCCAGCAATTGAGCGAATCGCTCAGCTATAGAAGAATCCCAATTCCCGAAGACTGGCATGTTTGCCATGCCCTACAATCACGTGGTCAAGAACCTCGACCTTGAGAAGTTGTCCGGCGCGGATGAGATCGCGGGTGATGCGGATGTCCGCCTCGGACGGACTTGGCTCGCCACTGGGATGGTTGTGCATGACGATGATTGCGTGAGCACTGGCGATGACTGCCAATCGGAAGACCTCGCGCGGATGCACGAGAATGGTGTCCATCGTTCCTGTTGAGACGACGCAGTGACCTTTGACACGACGCCTGGTGTTCAGCATCAGAACTGCGAGTGTTTCGCATTCGGGATTGAAGTACGGGTTGGTGACGACGT
>JALOTU010000294.1 GCA_025457725.1 Verrucomicrobiota bacterium | reverse complement strand
CGTTGGTGCACATCCCCAACCCCTGGGTCTGGCTGTGGATCGCCCTGGGCGTGCTCGCGGTCGCCGCGATCGCGTTCTGGATCTGGACCGTCCTGCGGAGGCGCCGGGCGGATGCCCCCCCTGCCCCCTCCGTGCCCGCCCATGTTCTCGCCCGGCAACGCCTGGCAGAGGCGCTGGCCCTGATCCACCAGCCCAAGCCGTTCATCATCGCCGTCTCGGACACACTGCGCTGGTATCTCGAGCAGGCGTTGCAGCTGCGGGCGCCCGAACAGACCACCGAGGAGTTCCTCGTGGAGCTGCGCCACAGCACCCTGCTGAACGATCGCCAGAAGACCAGCCTGGGCGACTTCCTCCAAAGCTGCGACCTGGTGAAGTTCGCCAGATACGAACCGCGCGAATCCGAATTGCGCGAGTTGCACGAGGACGCCGTGGAACTCGTCGCCGAGACGGAACCCCAACCGGAACCACCCGAAGCTGACAGCACGGTCAAGACAGACACCCCGGCCGCCGGCCAGCCGCCTGAAGCCAATCGCCCATCGCCGATTGAATGACCTTTGCTCATCGGCAAATCACCGGCGTTCCTCTATTCCTCGGTCGGGTTGCTCCACGGACTGACCGGGGTGCGCCGTTCCCGCGCGGGCCGGTTTCTGGCGGCGATGCACTGGCTGGGTTTGGCGGTGCTGATCACCGCCCTGGCCCAGCCCCGGCTCACCAGCAGCGAAACCTCCATCCAGGCCAGCGGCGTGGATATCGTGGTGGCCATCGATCTGTCGGGCAGCATGCGCGCCGAGGATTTCGAGCTGAAAGGCGAACGCGTCAATCGCCTGGCCATGGCCAAAAGCGTCCTGGAACGCTTCATTCGCGAACGTCCCAATGACCGCATCGGACTGGTGGCCTTCGCCACCGAGGCCTACACCGCCGCCCCCCTCACCCTGGATCATGACTTTCTCCAGAAGAACCTGGAGCGACTGGAGCTCGGCACCATTCAGGAGCAATCCACCGCCATCGGATCCGCCCTGAGCACCTCCATCAACCGGCTCCGCGATCTGGATTCAAAAAGCAGGATCGTGGTGCTGATGACCGACGGTCAGAACAACGCGGGCAGCATCGACCCCCTGGTGGCGGCGGACGCGGCCGCCGCTCTCGGCGTCAAGGTCTATACGATCGGCGTGGGCACGCGCGGGGAGGCACTGGTGCCGGCGGTGGACGTGTTCGGCCGCAAGGGTTACCAGCGCCAGCAGGTGGACATCGACGAGGACACCCTGACCGCCATCGCCGAGAAGACGGGTGGTCGATACTATCGCGCCGACAACGCCGAGCGTTTCCAGTCCATCTACGAGGAGATTGACCGCCTCGAGAAGACCAAGGCCGAGGTGCAGAAGTTCACGCAGTATGAGGAGTTGTTCCCCTGGTTTGTCAGCACGGGCTTTGGCCTGCTGCTGCTCGAATTGCTCCTGCAACACACCGTCTGGAGGCGGCTGCCATGAGGTTTGAACATCCCCACCTCCTTTGGCTGCTGCCGTTGCTGCCCAGCCTGGTGCTGCTCTTCCTCTGGTGGAGCAACCGCGCGCGACGGCGGCTCCTGGAGCAGTTCATCCAAAGCCGGCTGCTGCCGGAGCTGACCGTGGGGATTTCCACGGCCCGCCAACGCGCGCGCGCCCTGTTGTTCGCCGGTGCCGCCGGCCTGATCGTCATTGCCCTCGCCCGTCCCCAATGGGGCTTCAGCTGGGAGGAGGCGCGACACAAGGGCCTGGACATCGTCGTGGCCATCGACACCTCCAAGAGCATGCTGGCGGAGGACATCAAGCCCAACCGCCTGGCCCGGGCCAAGCTGGCCGCCCTCGACCTCATGCAGCAAGCCCGCGCGGACCGGCTCGGCCTTGTCGCCTTCGCCGGAGGCGCGTTTCTCCAATGCCCGCTCACCCTGGACGACGGGGCTTTCCGCCAATGCATCGACGAGCTGAATGTGAACATCATCCCCCAGGGCGGCACCGCGCTGGCCGAAGCCATTCGAACGGCAACCGCGGCGCTCAAGGACGATGACAATTTCAAGGTGCTCGTGATGTTCACCGACGGCGAAGACCACGACCCGGGTGCGCTGGAGGCCGCCACGGAGGCTTCCAAAGCCGGGATGCGCATCTTCACCATCGGCTTGGGCACCGAACAGGGTGAAATCCTCCGGCTGCGAAACGATCAGGGCAAGGTGGATTATGTCCGGGATGCGGAAGGCCAGGTGGTGAAGTCCCGCCTCAACGAATCCATCCTCCAGCAAATCGCTGGCGCCGCTCAGGGATTCTACCTGCCCCTGCGCGGTGCCGACACCGTGGACACCCTCTACGAGAAGGGCCTGGCTCCGCTGCCCAAGTCCGAATCCGGGGAACGCCTGTACCAACGTTACCACGAACAGTTCCACTGGCCCCTGGGGCTGGCCATCCTCCTTTTGCTGCTCGAAACCGTCCTGCCCGAACGCAAGCGGGAACCCCGGACATCATCGTCCGCCACCGCACACGCCGTGACCGCCGCCCTGGTCGGACTGCTCCTGTTGTCCTCTCCCGCACACGTGCTGGCCTCGACCGCCAGAGCCACCCGTGCGTTCGAGACCGGCGACTATGCCGCGGCACTCGAAGAATTCGACTGGTTGAGCCAGAAGCACGGCGAGGATCCCCGCTTGCAATACAACGCCGGCACGGCCGCCTACCGCGCGGGCCAATACGACGACGCCATCACGCGCTACGGCCTCGCCACCGGCGCCCAGGACCTCCAATTGCAGCAGCAGGCCTATTACAATCGGGGCAACGCGCTCTATCGCGCCGGCGAGCAGCAGTCGGAGATACCCCGGAAGAAGGAAAGCTGGCAGCAGGCCGTCAAAGACTACGAGGCCGCCCTGAAACTGAACGCCGCCGATCAGGACGCGCAGTTCAATCTCGATTTTGTCAAAAAGCGACTGGAGGAACTCGAGCAGCAGCAACAGGAAAACCAGCAAGACCAAAAGGACAAACAGGATCAAGAGGACAAACAGGACAAGCAGAACGACCAGAACTCGAATGACCAGCAGCAGCAGGATCAACAGCAGCAGGATCAGCAATCCAAGCAGGATTCGAACGACAACCAGCAGGAAAATTCACAGGGGGACCAGCAGGACCAACAGAAGAACGATCAGCAAGACAGGGATCGGCAGGAGCCCTCGGATCAGGAAAAGCAACCGTCCGAGCAAGGGGATTCCCCGGAAAACCCGAATGAGAATCCCCAGTCCGGACAGGACCAGCAAGGTCGACCGACGCAACCGTCCAACATGACCCCCGAACAAGCCGCCCGATTGCTGGACAATCTGAAAGGCGAGGAGCAGATGCTGCCCGTGCGCCTCACGACCCCGCAGTCCAAAAACCCGCCTGCCAAAGACTGGTAGGCCCCCGGGTCCTGCCGCACGGTCCCAAGCCCCGGCTGCATCCCCAAGCCATTCGCCCATCCCTCCCAACCACACGACTGCTCCAGCCCCCTGCACACGCTCGCTACAGATCCCCGCTGCCACAACCCGGCCCTTCTTCCGTTGACGCATTTCATGTCGCATATGCAACAAAAGTTTGTCGCACTGATTCGCTCAAAGAGTCACCGCAGCACTGCGTAAAACCATAAAATAAGGCTCATTCTTGTCGATGCATTCAAAAGCAGCCTCCGCGGTGTGTGCAAAACTTTGTCGCATATACGACATGAAATGCGTCATCGCCTTTGCCGGGATTTGAGGGAAAAAAGAAGGCAGGCCGTTGCGGGGCCTGCCTTGAAGAATGAGGTGTGCGGCGTCTACTCCTTGCGCCCGGCGGGGCGGCGGCCACGTTTTTCGGTGGCAGGAGCCTTTTCCTCGGTGGCGGGAGCTTCCTTGGGCGCGGGCGGCGGGGTGGTGCTTTCCACGCGCAATTTCAAGGTGCCCTTGACGTCCTGGTGCAGATGCATCTCGATCTCGTGATCGCCCACCGTCTTGATGGGTTCGGCCAGTTGTATCTTGCGCTTGTCGAGGCTGATGTCGAACTGGTGCCGCAGTTCGTCGGCGATGGCGCCGTTGGTGATGCTGCCGAACATCTTGCCGTCATCGCCGGTCTTCACCTTGATGACCAGCACGAGCTGCTGGAGGCTCTTGGAGAGCTCGGTCATGGTGTTGAGTTCGTGCGCCTCGCGTTCGGCGCGGCGCTGGCGGAGCACCTCCAACCGGCGCTTGTTCGCGCCGGTCACGGGGATGGCCATGCCCTCGGGAATGAGGTAGTTGCGGGCGTAACCCGCGGCCACGGTCACCTGGTCGGACTCGGCCCCCAGCCCAATGATGTTGCTGGTGAGAATCACATCTGTCTTTGCCATAGAATTATTTGGTTGTCGGTTTAACGGCTGCTCCGGCTCTTGTTGTTGCCGGGATCAGAAAGGGACATCGTCATCCTCCGGCGGAGGCGCCTCGTCGGAGGCCTGGGTGGCAGCCGGGCGCGACTGGGCTCGCGGCGCCTCGACGGCGGAATCCCCCCCCGCATCACCCCCGCGTTGGGAATCCACGAACTGGAAGTTCTCCAGAATCACGTTCAGCTTGCTGCGTTTCTGTCCGGTCTGCTTGTCCTCCCAGGTCTGG
>JALOTU010000293.1 GCA_025457725.1 Verrucomicrobiota bacterium | reverse complement strand
CTTCTTCGCGGCTCCGCTCTTTCTGATCCGGCTCGCGAACATTTCGGCAATGCTGCCAAGGGTCGAGGTTTTCCCGGCTGTTGTCTTTGCTTTTTTCATATGTTTTTTGGTTGTGTTTGTTGTTTTTGTTTCATTTCGATTCGGTTTCGATAACAAGACGGCGACAGCCAGAGCCGGCTTCACGGTAAGAGACAGCAACTTGCACATCCTGATCTCCATTCTGTCTGGAAAAGAGCGATCGGGATTCACCAACAGCGTGCGGTCGCTCAGTCGGCCAGCGCCTTCTTGTGAGCGGCTTCTGCCCCGGCGGCGTCCGCCGCCGCCTTTTCCGCCGGCTTCATTTCCTTGATGTCAACGGTAACCTTGGCGATCTTGCCGGTGAATCTGTAGGGGGCCGCGATTCCATAGTCCTCCACGACCGGTGTCTCGCCGTCCTCGCCGACATCGGCCCCTTCGTCACCCGAAAAGGCCATCGGTTGCGTGCGCTCGATCCGCCCCTCGGCAGCCTTCTTGCCATTGACAACGATCGTGCCCACGCCGCCCTTGGCCAGACCGCCGCCGTCGTAGGCGAATTCGTAGCGGATGGTGGCCTTCCCGGCGGGCACGGGCTCCTGGGAGGCGATGCTGAAACGCTGCAACCCCAGGACATTGTAGCTATAGGTCGGCTTGCCATCTTTCAAATACAGGCTCCAGCCGCCGAAACGCCCGGCCTGGCAAAGGATCACGCCGTCGGCGCCGCCTTCCGGGATCGTCACCTCTGCGGTGATGGTATGGGAACGGTTCTTGGTGTTGATGAACACATTCTCGGACATCCCGGCCATTCCTTCGTAGACCGTCAGCGAAGTGCGGCCAGCCATCAGGTCGGGCCGCCCGACGAGGGCCGCGTTCACTCGCTCTAACAGGCGGTCATCGATGGGCAGGACGTTGTACTTCGCCGCTTCCTCCAGGAACAGGGCCTGCATCTCCTTGAGTTTGACCGGGTTCTTCACCGCCAGGTCGTTGGCTAGGCTGAAGTCGTTGCGCGTGTCGTAGAGTTCCCAGACATCGTTTTCGAGAGTGGCACGCGGCTTCCCTTCCCATGCCGCCCGATGTACGGTCCCGGCCAGCCAGCCCTCGTGGTAGATGGCGCGGTTGCCGAAAATCTCGAAGTACTGGGTCAGGTGGGTTTCCTTGGCCTTGGCATCATTGAAGGTGTTCAGCATGCTCACACCTTCGATCGGCGTCTGGGGGATGCCGTTGACGACCTTCGGTTCCGGCAGGCCCGCAGCCGCCAGGATCGTCGGCGCGATGTCGATCACATGGTGCCACTGGGAACGGATCTCGTTCTTGGCCTCGATCGCCTTCGGCCAGTGGACCACCATTCCGTTTCGCGTCCCGCCGTAGTTTGAAGCCACCTGCTTCGTCCAGGTGAACGGCGTATCCCCGGCGACCGCCCATCCTGCGGCATAGTGGCTGAACGTGCCCGGTCCGCCCAGTTCATCGTAGTGCTTGAGGACGTCCGCTACGGTTTCCTCCACGCCGTTGAAGTAGGTCATCTCATTGAACATGCCGCTCATGCCGCCTTCGGCACTGGCTCCGTTGTCACCGACAATGTAGAAGACGAGCGTGTTGTCGAGTTGCCCCATGTCGTTGATGGCGTCGATCAGCCGACCGATCTCAGTGTCGGTGTACTCGCCGAAGCCGGCGAAGACTTCCATCTGGCGGGTGAAGAGTTTCTTCTCGTCAGCGGTCAGCTTGTCCCAGTCCTTGATTGCAGCCGGCTTGGGTGCGAGCTTCGTACCAGCGGGCACCACGCCCAGTTTGATCTGGCGGGCGAGAGTTTCTTCCCTCAACTTGTCCCAGCCCTGGTCGAACTTGCCCTTGTACTTGGCGATCCATTCCTTGGGCACGTGGTGTGGGGCGTGGGTGGCGCCCGGCGCGAAGTAGATGAAGAAGGGCTTGTCGGGCGTCAGGGATTTCACCGACTGCATCCACTGGATCGACTGGTTCGTCATGTCAGCCATGAAGTGGTAGTTCGGATCGTGTGGCACTTCAACCTTCGTCATGCCGTCGTAGACCGCCGGTGCCCACTGGTTCGTTTCCCCGCCCATGAAGCCGTAGAACTTGTCAAAGCCGCTGCGGGTGGGCCAGCGGTCGGTAGGCCCGGAGGGGCTGACTTCCCAGGCGGCCGTCTCGTGGCTCTTGCCGAATGCGGCGGTGCAGTAACCGTTGTAACGCAGGGTCATCGCCAGCGGGCCCACGCTCTCGGGACGCTGCCCGGTGTTTCCCGGGAACGACGTCGAGGTCTCCATGACGGAGCCCGTGTTGTTCGTGTGGTGATTGCGCCCGGTCAGTAAGGACGCCCGCGTCGGGGAAGACAGGGCACAGGTATGGAAACAGTTGAATCGCAGGCCGTTGTTGGCCAGGCGTTCCACGGTCGGCATGTTGATCGGTCCGCCGAAGGCGCTGGACTGCCCGAAGCCCATGTCATCGATCAGGACGATGAGCACATTCGGAGCGCCCGCCGGCGCTTTGATTTGGAACCGCGGCGGCGGAGTGGCATTTCGCACGTCAAACTCGGTGATAGGCGCGTTTCGTGGCTCATGGATCGGCAGCACCGTTCGATCGAACTTGTCCGCCGCACTGATGGATCCGGGCAGCGCGGTGAGTGCTGAGAGTGCCATCGGAGCCGCACGCTTCAAGACCCGGTTTCTCGTCCCTTTGACTGTGTTCGCCTTTGAGATCAACATTCCGCGTTCTCCTTTTCGCATTCGTGTTCGTTCCGGCAGAGCCGGCCAACTTGAAACGCGCCGCCGCGATCACTTCCATGCCTTTGGTCATTACGATAGTGTCAAACCGCACGTCCGGACAAGAGGCCGACAGGTCAATCACCGCCAGCAGGATCTTCAGCGGGCGAGCCCGCAGGTGTTCGTCCAGGTCCTCTTGCGTCTCCCACTCTTCGACATACAGGACCATGTCCTCATCTGGCTTTCAGCGTTCATGCAATCCGACGCCGATAGCGTTGTGTCGATAAACAACCCAACTATAAACCCTAACCCGCTCAACACGGCAGGGGACACTTTGCCGGTGAATGCAGCACTCACGAGTCCCTTGGCCATTTTGGGGCTGAAAAACTTGACCAGCTCCTCGAACCGAGATTTCCCATTTGACCATTGATAGGAACTCGCTTCCGGATGAAGGAAATATAGGACTGTGACGATTGCATGTCAATAAAAAGCTCACCGCAAGATACGGGCAGTGGTCGGTTTTACAAAACGGCGCATCACTAAAAGGTTTGTGGCGTTCTGTTTGGTCTGCTTTTTAAAAAATATCCATACCCCAACATATTGAATCTCAGCTTTTATCGTTTTTTGCCCACCTTTCTGCTATCCTGCTTTAAACAAAAAAAGAATGTGTCACTTATAGTGCCTTCACAATACTGGAAGGAATTTTACGAAAAAACTTGTGCAGCCGATGGCAAGTATCCTAGGCAAAAAATTCTAAAAGTTGGGCAACAAATATATAGTTGTGGAGAAAAAAATAAATCCGTCCGATTTTTTTTAAAAATTACGCGATACGAGTAAAGGGTTGCGACTGGCCCTGTGGTCTGATATTGTGACCTTATATCAACCGGAAACAAAGTGTACCAGGATGCCGACAAACTGGCTGTTCTGTTGGGGTCACTCCTTTCAGGGGTTGCGGGGTATGTGGTGTTACGTTTGAAAACCGCTCATTAACAGCAATAATCTCGATTTTTCGGCGTTACACGCTGCTGCGCAGTCAGAGTTTTGTTGCCAAGCTGATTACAACTGTTCTCACGAGCAACCCAAGAAATTCTCTAGGAAGAAGTCGGAGATGGTGAAGATATGAAGATGCTACCTACCCCATGGGCCATGTCTGGCGTAGAGGTGCTCCGCGAAAGTGGCGGGAGCCATGGTGGCTTGAATGATGAGGTGGTCAAGAAAAGGTTGGCTCTTTTTGGGTCGAACACCCTTGCCGCCAAAGACCAGGAGCCATGGTACCTGCTGTTTCTGGAACAGTTTGCAAACCCTCTGGTTTACATGCTGATCGGGGCTGCGGTCGTCAAAGGGTCCCTGA
>JALOTU010000292.1 GCA_025457725.1 Verrucomicrobiota bacterium | reverse complement strand
GGCGTAGCTGAACTCATGGCGTCCCCAGTCCTGCCAGCGCATTTCCTTGGTGCGCCCCGCGTCCAGTGTTTCATCCTCCCACTCTTCTGTGTCGGGGGAGTGAATCAGTGTCAGACGCAGGGTGTTATCGTCCGGCTTGTCGCTCCCGTACTTGCAACCGGTCAGAATCGATACTCCGTACGCCGCGCCGGCATCCGTCAGGTCGATCCAGGCATGAGACGGGACTTCGTATTGTGTCTCGTTCCGGTTGCCGCGCGTAATGGTTCCAAGATCCATGTTATAGGTCGCGTCCGGATTGGAGGCGGTCAGGGGGAATGCGGCCTTGAGCAGCGCGCCCCGACTCTTCCAATCGACTTGGTTTGCCACCTCTACACGACCCCCATCATCACCCGCGGCGAGGCGGATTCGTTGGGCAAGGTGTGACCCCTCGTTTTCGCGGACCACTTCGACTGCGATGCGCAACGGACCTTCTTCCACCACGCGCACCTGCAGCGGGCTTCCCGCCACACTGCGTGCCGGCTCTTTGATGTCGTTCCAGTAGATGCGCCAGGCGGGCTTTCGCTCGGGGAAGTCTGCAATGAACTCAAGCCGTGCAGGCTCCTTAAGCAATTCTTTGCCGATGCGTTTATCGAAAATGCTGGCAATATCACCATTCTCGTTGATTCGAACGATATACTTGTCATTTTCGAGGGAGCGGCTGCTGACCTTGAGTTCATTGTCTTTGACCTTCAAGGGCGCACCTTCACGCAGCGAGTAGACTGCCGCCCCAACAGGCGGAAGGGCTGCCGTAAAGAGGACGCGGCGCTTTCCGTCCCAGCCTGTCGTCAGCTGCGTAGCAAGCTGGCGGCCTTGCGCATCAAAGGCGGAAATGGCCCTGGCATGGGCCAGTTCTTCCGGAACCAGGGCTTCGACCAGATCTTCCCTGGCAATGGCCAGCGGATTGTAGACGACCAACGATACGCCCGGCACATCCGTGTTTAGCGAACGTGCCAGCGATCCAATCGCGTCGGTGTAGACCCCGGCAAACTGATTGAGTGCAATGATTCCGTCGTTCCAGGCATATTCGTACGCTTTGGGAATACTGGTGCCCGGCAGCGTGTCATGAAACTGATTGCGAAGGGTGAGTCCCCATGCGTGGTTCAGCGCGGCGGCGGGATAGGCGGCACCGGTCGCAAGAGCCGCTGAAACGGCGGCACGCTCGGCGGCATCCGCCAGCAATTCAGCATCCCGGTTCAACTTCTTCAGATAGGCCTGTGATGTCAGGATCCCGGTGGAGTGCTTGATCAGCAGCAGGTCCTTCTCCCATTGGGGAAATTTTTGAGCCTGCTCATCGCTGATCGCACGAACCATCGTATCGGACGGGCCGGCGATCACCTGAATCGGACCTTGGGTCGCGTAACATCTTTCAAGGTTCTCAAGCGAAATCTTCTGGGGGCTTCCTCCTCGGTCAGCATTGTTCTTGTCGCCGCCTCCCATATAAAAAAAGTCAACCGGCAGGCCGGTTTCCCTTTTGTTTTCTGCCAAGCGCCGGAGTGTAGGTTCATCGGTGGTATACACATTGGGATGAGGTTGGGCGTAGTCGCCCGCATTGAGTGACGCAATCACCCATTCTCCGTCCGGACCAACCCACCGTCCCAGATTAAACGGGATACCGTTGGCAGATTCCCAGGTCAGCTTCTGCGTTGAGAAACCGCGGATCCCGCAGTGCTTCAGCACAGAAGGAAGGGAGTGGGGAAAGCCAAAACAGTCCGGCAGCATATATTCGCGGCTTTCCTTGCCGAACTCACCGGCGAAATACTCGCGGCCCATCAGGATCTGACGGATGATGGATTCGGTCGAAGGGATGATGGTGTCATTTTCGACCCAGGAACTGCCGCTGGGAAACCAGCGGCCGGCAGCAACCCATTGCCTCAGTGCTTCGTACCGTTCGGGATAATACTCGCGGATCATGGCGTACCGGCTGGCACCGGACCAGTTGAAGACAAGGTGCGGGTATTCTTGAAAGGCCGCAAAATTCTCGTCCAGGGTGTTCTTCAGGAAATCACGAATGACCTGGGGATAGGACCACCTCCACATATCATCGAGATGCGTATAGGGCACCAGGAACAGGGTGGGTTGCGTCAGGTCTATCGACGCCGGGTCTGTTCGCCCGGCGGCCGGCTCATCGGCCAGGACCCCCAAACATGACGCCCCCGCGATGGCGCACAGCGCAATGAATGCCTTGCAGCTTCGATACGCATTCATCGGCTTTCTCATTGTTGCCATCTGTTCAGCGTAACAGCCTGAGCAAGTGAAATCTCACCACGCAACAGGCGGCCGGCTTCTCCGGCTAGACGCAGATAAAAGTCGCTCGGCAGTCCGTCCAGGGTCAGGAGTTGCGCCCCCCCGCCTGTGGGCGGGTTGTTGGTGCACTTGAAGATCGCGGTGCCTTCGTCGACTTCGTCGAACATGGCAACATAAAGCATTTCCGCCCCCGCCTTCTTGTTGGCCACGATTTGTGCCGAGAAGAACTGCCCCTCCAGACGCGGAATGGAGGCGAGTTCGGACCCATTCAGGTTGTGCCGGCTGAAGCCCGGAAAAACGACCGGCATGTAGTCAATGTCATGATCTCGCGCCCAGACAATATCTGGCGCCCAATACTCCTTGGCGTGACGTTCAACTCCTGGAAGATCTCGGAAGCGCCCAACGCTCCATGGGCTCAGCACATCAGCCATGAGCAGCATCTGGTGGAGTTTCGGGTTCTGTATCGCATCCTTGTCCTGCGCGCGCCAGCCGGTGGCAATCCCCAGCATCACGCTGCATCCGTCCGCTTTGAGCCTTTCAATCAGTTTCGTGCAGGCCTCAAGGCCGGAGCGTGGCTTGATCCTGTCATTGAAACCGATCCCCCAAACGGCAACCAGGGGCCTTCCCTTGTGATGCTGATACGCGGGATCCTCGGTGATGTGCATTCTGTCTTGCAGCATGCGCCAGTCGTCGAAAACCTGCATGATGTCTTCATCCCGCAGACCGGTCAGATCATACATGACGGCATAGGTGCGCCCGTGGCGGTTGGCTCCTTCACGTGCGCTGGATAACACCTTGTCCTTATGGTAGCGGCCGGTTTGGTCCTGCAGGCCATGGGCAAATCGCTGCACGAACGCCCCATCGATCCCGTAGTCGGCCATCCATTTGAAATGACGGACTACGGTTTTGCGGTTGTGCGAGCTGAAGGTCTTGGCTGGGGTTCCGTCAGCATAGGTGAAGGTGGTGGTGTAAAGTTCGTCCTCATCGTACTCGGACACATCAGGCCACAGATCAACCGTGACATTGTCCGGACCAAACGGCCTGCTGCGGTCTTTCGCCCAATGCGTCCAGCCCAGATCAGCCCCGTCGCCTTCGCAGTTGAACCAGCCCTGATACCCGGTCATCACTTTTCCGGTCAGAGTGCCGGAATCAGAACCCTTGACGGAGGGACCCTCATACGGCTTCAGCACATCCTCCCGCGGCTCCGCCGACCATGCCTGCAGGATAGGAACGCACACAATCGTCAGAATCAAGAACCTGAGCCCCAGGGCCCCCGCCAACATCTTTATACTCCTCCCGCTCGGAGTTTGGTTAAAATCGTTCATGTAGGTCACCTTGGTACCTTGATGCCCCCTCAATGCTGTTGTGCCCGGTCGCTCCTGAACACGGGTCGCTCTGCATCGTGCTCATCCCCTGGGCCCCCGGGGAGGGTTGATCGTTCTCTGGTGGGCGCTGCTACCAGAGCGGCTCGTAGTGTTCAGGCATCAGCCCGAACTCCCGGGTGACGTTCTCCGCGTGCCCGTCGGCAAAGGAAACATCAGCCTTCTGGTTGTGCCGCATGGTCAGGACGTTATTCGGTGGGATCCAACGGCCATCATCGATGATGTCTACGGTGGCGCCTCCGGGACCATCGCTGGTGGATCCGCGCTCCTCGGCCAACATGATTTTCTCGGTGGGTTTCCTGACCTTGGACAGTTTGTTTCTGATGATCTCAGAGCGATTCGGGGTGATCCAACTCGCCATCCCCTCGCGGCTGCGGCTGTTCAGCGAGTAACTGTAGAAAAAGAACTCCTGTT
>JALOTU010000291.1 GCA_025457725.1 Verrucomicrobiota bacterium | reverse complement strand
CGCGTTGGGTTATGATACCAACAACTTCTCGGTGGATACGTCCACTCCGGCGGGCGTCGGGAACGCCATCTACCTGGCTGTGTCGACTTACTATGGCAGGGACGGTTCACGCCAGACCAACGGCACTCCGACCAACCCCTATCCGGATAACCCGGTGATCGAGGGCGGTTACGTCCCATTCAACAGTCCGATGGTCACCGGCCTGCCCGGCACCCAGGTCAACGACGTCAACCGCTGGCAGCCCCTGGCCATTGCCAATGCCACCGATCAAAATGGCTTTCCGCTCGGGCCCATCCAGAAGTTCCTGGGAGCGCAGTGGCTTGCGGTCCGCCCGTTCTGTCTGGACCGTCCGGATCCGACCGTGCCCTGGTTCAACCCCGGGCCGCCGCCCAGGCTGGGCGGCTTGGGGGATGCCCAGTTCCGCAGCGAAGTGGTGGAGGTGATCCGGCGCAGCAGTGAACTGACGCCGGACGATGGCGTGACGCTCGACATCTCTCCGGGGGCGATGGGCAACAACCCGCTGGGCGAAAACACCGGCACCGGTCACCCGCTCAATCCGGTCACCGGTCTGCCCTACGCGCCTGACGTGGTCAAACGGGGTGATTTCGCGCGCGTGCTCGCGGAGTTTTGGGCGGACGGCCCCAATTCCGAAACACCGCCCGGCCATTGGAACACGATCGCGAACGCGGTGGCGGACGACCCCCGGCTTGTGAAACGCATTGGCGGCACCGGTCCGGTCGTGGACGATCTCGAATGGGATGTGAAAGTGTATCTCGCGTTGAATGCGGGACTGCACGAAGCGGCCTGCGGCGCGTGGTCCTTGAAGCGTTACTACGACGGCGGCCGGCCGATTTCCTTCATCCGCTACATGGGGGGGCTGGGACAATCAACCGAGATGGGCGGCACGGCCTACCATCCCAACGGCCTGCCGCTGGTCACCAATCTCATCGAACGGGTGACTGAAGAAACCGCCGGAGTGGGCGGCCGGCACCAGGGCTTGCCGGTGGGGCGGGTGGTCCTTTACTGCTGGCCGGGCCAGCCGGCCAATCCGGCCACCCAGCACAGCGGTGTGAAATGGGTCCGCGCCGACAGTTGGATGCCCTTTCAAAAGGCCACCTTCGTCACCCCGGCCTTTCCCGGTTACGTCTCCGGGCACAGCACGTTCAGTCGCGCCGCCGCCGAAGTGCTCACGGCGATCACCGGCTCCCCGTTCTTCCCGGGTGGCCTGGGCACCTTTGCCATCAGCACCACCAATTCCCTGAGCTTTGAACAGGGCCCAAGCGAGCCGTTGGAACTTCAGTGGGCAACCTACTACGATGCCGCGGACCAGGCCGGGCTGTCCCGCTTGTGGGGTGGCATCCATGTGTCCGCGGACGACCTGACCGGCCGGATGGTGGGCTCGCAGTGCGGTCAAGCTGCGTGGGCCATGGCGACCCGATACTTCGACGGCTCCGTCGCGGACAGCCCGGCTTTCGTGACCTTGCAGAAACTGTCGCCCACAGTCAGCCGGTTGAGCTTTGCGACCCTGCGCGGGTTTTACTATCGGGTCCAGGCCACGCCCGCGTTGAGTCAGGCATTCACCAACATTCCCGCGCTGTCCTTCCAGGCGGTGGATGCTTCCGTGTCGCGGTCGCATGAGGCGACGGCTCCCAGCATGTTTTACCGGGTGGTGAGCTCCCCGGTGCCGTGAGCCACAGGCCGACATCGCCCTGGAGGCCTTCGCGGTGCTGTTTTGCCCAGCGCCCTTCGTTTCTGATCGTGGTGGTTGCGCCGTCGAACGATCGTGAGTCGCCGTTGAATCGTCGAGTGTCTGTGCATGGGGGGTGAATTCCGAGTGTCCAAGGCGATCGGCCGGGTGAACCGAAGCGAGCGCAAGAGCTTGACGCGACTGAAGGATCGCCTGCAGGAAGAAACTGTGAATGGTGACTGAACACCGGCATCCACGCCCGCCCAGATTCCGAAAATTCGCGGCCCGCCCCGACCCATTCAGGCTCACAAAGCCGATGGTGGGATGCAGGATCAGGCCGAAGGCGATTTGAAAATCGGCTCGAGCGCGTGGGCCGAGGCAAGCAACTCGCGGCGTTCGCTGTCGGTCAACGGTTGAAAGGCGCCGGCCAGGTTCTCCGCGATGCGGTAAACCCTCTCGTCACCCGGTGGAATGGCGCTCACCACGTCTTCCGACAGCGTGAACCGGAGTGCCGACCGGGCCTTGTCCACATCGTTGATCGGACGATACCAGCATTTCGGATTTGAATTCTTCTTTTCCTCTTTCGATTCCCAGGGCGTGAACGCCAGCGCCTTGAGCGCCAGGCAGGCAACGCCCTTCTCCTTGGCTTTCGCCACCAACCTGGGGCCGAAGTTGCCCTGGGCGTAACACACGTAGTTGACCGGGAACAAGACGGAATCCCACGCGAAACGATCCAGCAGTTCCAGAGCGACTTCCTCGTCGTGGGCACTGAATCCAACATGCCGGATCTTTCCCTCCTCCCGTGCTTTGACCATGACCTCCATCGCGCCCCCGTGTGAAAACACCTGTTTCACGTCCTCCATCGTCTTCATGGCATGCAGCTGAAACAGATCAAAATGATCGGTCTGCAGGACCTTCAAGGAATGCTCCAGTTCCGCGCGAAACCCGTCGGCATCGCGTCTGCCGCTCTTTTCAGCCAGGAAAACCCGGTCCCGGAATGGCTTGAGGGCCAGCGCCAGCTTCTGTTCGGCTTCCCCCTTGCCATAGGATGGCGCGACATCAAAATAATTGATGCCCCGGTCCACCGCCCGCGCCACCTCGTGGTTGGCCGCACTCTGTTCCTGCCCGACGAGCACGATTCCGCCAAAACCGAGGATCGAGAGCTGAACCCGGGAGTTGTAAGCGCGCTTTGGAATCGGCTGATCCGCAGAGCCCATCGTGGCCGCGAGAGCCTCACGCCAATAGCTTGCGGCTACCGTCGTGCTCAGGGCCGAAAGCGAAACCCTCTTGATAAAGGATCGTCGTCGCATAGGCCAAACTATGCTCCGTTCGCGGGGTTCCACAACCCCAATTCGACAGGGAGGATCGCCTCGGGCGTATCTTGACACTGCCTCCACCATGCGGGAGCAAACGGTTCCTCCTCTGGCGTCATATGCGAACCTCAACGAAAGGGAGCCGATAAACCCAATGATCTTCATCGTCGCGCGGCACTTCGGACAGAGCAAGGAGTCCGCCTCATCGACTTGCTGGATCAGCGCAGCCCGACGTTTCCGCGCGTCCCGTCCGGCGGGACTCTTCTGCGGCGCCAGCCGGTCTGCGGCCGGCTGGCCTCGGGCTCGCACTCCCCGGCTTCTGCTGGAGCACCATCAATAGTATCGAATTAGATGTTCTCCGGGACCGGAGATGGGCTGCGTCAACAATTCCAGAAAGGCCGACCCGCAGGACCTCCGTTTGCCGGGATCGACCCTTTCATAAGCATCACAACAACAGTGCAAGGCAGAATTTCAACCCTTTATGAGACGGGTTGAGGCGCGGGGCGTCAAAAAGCAATTTCCTGTCAGTTTAATTCCCTTGCAGGTCGGCCAGGGAAAGGGTGGTGGTGGAGTTGGGTTCGGGGGTGAGGGTGGTTTGGTGGTTCTTGTAGACGACGGGGACGGGGGACGTGAGGGCGTTGGGGCCGGCGTGGAGGGTGACGGAGGTGAGCTGGTGGTTTTCCCAAGTGACATCGACTGTGAAATCGCCGCGGGCGCGGAGTCCGGTTGCGTGGCCGTTGGGCCAGGCTTTGGGGAGGGCGGGGAGGAGTTTGATTTCGCGATTATGGCTATGGAGCAGCATTTCGGCGATGGCCGCGGTGGAGCCGAAATTGCCGTCGATTTGGAATGGGGGGCAGTAATCCCAGAGGTTGTCGAGCGTGGAGCGCTGGAGGATGGCGACGAGGTTTTCGTAGGCGCGGTCGGGGTCGGAGAGTCGGGCGAACATGCCGATCGTCCAAGCGCGGCTCCAGCCGGTACCGGCGCTGCCTTTGGCGAGTCGGCCTTCGATGGTTTTCATGACGGCCGAGCGCATGGCGGGGTTTTCGTCGAGGTTGATCTGGTTGCCGGGGTAGGCGCCGATGA
>JALOTU010000290.1 GCA_025457725.1 Verrucomicrobiota bacterium | reverse complement strand
ACGACGTCACCCATCCGGGTAAGACGACAGTCAGAGGCCACCCCGGCATGATTTCCGGGAACTGGCGCCTGGCTTCGCCTCAGCACCTAACCAACGAATTGATCATCACGCCCTTTGATGCCCTGGCGGATTTTGGAATCGTGGCGGATGGGGTCACCGATGTAACGGACGAGATTCAAGAAGCCCTGATTCTGCTCGGCAACATGGGCGGTGGGGCCCTCTTCCTTCCTGAGGGCCACTACAAGGTCAACGGCAACCTCGTCATCCCTTCCGGAGTCACGCTGCGCGGCGACTGGCGGCAACCGATCGCCGGTGAGCCCATCCTCGGCACGGTGCTCATGGCCTATGCTGGCCGGGGCGACGAGAATGCAGTGCCGTTCATCAAGCTGAACAACAGTGCCGGCGTCAATGGGCTCTCGATCTGGTATCCGGAACAACTGCCAAATGACATCCAGCCCTACCCGCCCACCATCGCGCGGGGAGGCGGCGCCACCATCGAAAATGTCACCCTGGTGAACGCGTATTTCGGCTACACCACCTATGTGGACGGCACCACGGCCCGGCCGTTCGTGCGCCACATCTACGGCACACCGCTGAAGACGGGTATCGAGTTTGACTGTCTCGCCGACATCGGGCGGATCGAGACGGTCCACTTCTCGCCGGACTACTGGGCGGGCTCGGGGTTGCCCCATGCGCCAACCGCCGGCGAGCACGAGGCCTGGATCTACAACAACGGCACCGGGATGATCGTGCGACGCATCGACTGGTCGTACTCCTGCTACGTGACCGTGGAAGGCTACAACATCGGTCTCGCGCTGCGGCCCGGACGGTTCGACGGCAAGGTGCCGAATGGCCAGTCCTACGGATTCAACCTTCGCGGATGCAAAACCGGAGTCCACATCGAGGCCAGCGCCTACGCCGGATACCAGTTCACTCGCTTCGATATCCAGCAGGCGGAGATCGGCGTGTATCTGGCACCCTCCGCCGTGGAAGCGGACATGTTCCATTCCTGCAGCATCAACGCATCGAGCAGTGCGGTTTTCAGCGAGGGCCCGGCCCGCGTGCTGATGATGAGCTGCGACGTTCAGCAGGGTCCAATCCGGTTGGATGCCGGCTACCTGTCCATCATTAACTCGGACTTCGCGGCCACCCCGGCGAACCACATCGAGCTGGGCGGTGCGGTGGCGGGCGCATCCATCCTGGGCAACCGGTTTACCGGGGGGGCGCGGATCATCGACAACACCGCGCACCCGGTGAACATCAGTCACGCCCCGGTCGCAGCAGACCCCCTTCCGGCGTATGATTACCGCAAGCCGGAATCGATCCACCGCCCTGCGAAAACAAATCTCTACGTGGTCACCGAAGCCCCGTACAACGCCCAGGCCGATGGGGTGACAGACGATACGGCGGCCTTTCAGGCGGCACTCGCTGCGGCGGGTGCAAACGGCGGCGGCACCGTGTTTGTTCCCGGCGGCAACTACCGTTTGAACGGGACGCTCACGGTTCCCACCGGCGTTGAACTACGAGGTGTCTTTGACACGCCCAATGACACCAAGGTCAAGGGCAGTTTGCTGAACGTCTATGCCGGGCGAAACAACGCTTCGGGCACACCTTTCATCCAACTTGAGGCCGGATCGAGCATCAAGGGTTTCACCTTTCATTATCCCGAGCAGATCTATGATGCGTTGGACACAGTGAACTTCGGCATGGTGCCCTACCCGTTCCTGCTCCGCGGCCTCGGCGCCGACATCACCATCGCGAACCTGTCTGCAACCATTCCCTACCAACTGCTGGATCTGGCGTCCCACCAGTGTGACCGGCACTACGTGGACTACATTTTTTCAACGGCGTTAAAGACCGGCATTCACGTCGGCCATGGCTCCGTGGATGGCCAGATCCACAATTGCCAGTTCAACCCGTCCGCCTACACGCATGCGGGACTCTACTACGACAGCATCCCGACCGGTACCGCGGACAACATCCACAAGATTCTCTGGCGCGACGCGACCCCCTACCTCTTCGGCCACATGACCAACGAAGTCCTCCACCAGAACTTCGTGTTTGGCGGAGCCAAAGGGTTCCACCTGGTGCCGGAGGGCGGGTTCGGTCCTTCCGGTCACTGTCTGGGCATGGGCGTGGACCAGTGCACCATTGCCATGCAGATTGACGATGTTGGCGAGGGAGGGTTGGCTCCGATCAATTCCCAGATCGTCACGGTCAATCCCACTGACGGGCACTACCTCGAAACCGGGGCCTCGCTCACGGATACCTTCAAGATGTTCAGTTCCGCGGGCTGGGGATCCCACGCCCACAGCGCGGTGATCAACGGCGGCGATGTCCGGCTCCAGCTCTTCCACATTTCGCCTGCGGCAAAGGTGAGCGCCTTGGAGGTGCTCAACAGCGCCAGTCTCAAGAACCTCGGCGGGAATCAACGCGAAAGCCTGCCCGCCGGACGCCCTTACCTGACCGTCAGTCCCATGGCCACCGCCACGATCGTCGGCAACATCATCAATACCACCGCCGCGCAGATGCCCGTCGCCAGCCCGAACGTGACCAGCCTCGGCAACCTGCGGGTGGGGGATGCGGCGGTCGTCACGGATCGCCTGTGGTCCAACGGAAGTGGCAACCGGGTGTGGAACCAGGCCGCCAACTGGAATGGCGGCGTGGTTCCCGGCATCGGTAACCGGGCCACGATTGGGAACGATGCCCTCCCCGGGCCGATCATCGGTGTCGGAGTCGCTGCCTCCGTGAAAAATATTGCGATTGGTGATCTGGCGAGCACGGGGGATCAGCTTGAACTGGTCGGCGGTTCGCTCACCACGACCGAATGGCTGATTCTTGGCTATGGCGACGACAACGCCGGGGTCCTGAACGTCGGGTCCGGGAGCGTCAGTATTGGCGGCGACCTGTTTGTCGGTCTCCACGGAGCGGGCGCCCTCAATCTCGGCGGCGGTACCCTCACCGTGGTTGGCCGGTTAATCGTTGCGCCTTACCCCGGGAGCACCGGCAACATCACGCTCGAGGGCGGCACGCTGAGCGTCGGATCGCTCCACATGACCGACCGCGGCTCGCTCGACATCACGGATGGAACCCTGCTGATCGCAGGGGACGCGACGGCGATTGTCAACGCCTACATCAGCAACGGTTGGCTCACCGCCGTTGGTGGCACGACCACTCCATTTGTGGACTATGACAACCTGAATCCCGGCAAGACGACGGTGGCCGTTCTCATTCCCCCCGTAACTACCACCGTGTGGAATCCGGTTGCGAACGGCCTGTGGACGACCGATGCCAACTGGACTGGGGGCGTGGCGCCCATGAGTCAAATCCAGAACCTGAAGGTGGTGTTTAATGTGCATGGCGCGCAGGAATGCATCCTGTCCACCTATGCCACCGTGGCCCAATTGAGCATGGGAGACAACGGAACGACCAACGGCAACGCCCTGCGCCTGGTTAACGGGGCCGACCTGACCTGCGGACTGAATGCGACCAATGGCGTCCTCTGGACTGGGGTGGGCTACAACCGTCCGGCGACGCTGACGGTTGAAGGCGGGGCGCAGGTCACCTGCCGCAGCCACCTGTGGGTCGGCTTCGTTTCGCCGGCCGTGGGAACGGTGGACATCAACGGGGGAACCGTGAATGTGGATGGCATGTTCGGGCTGGGTTGGAGCGGAGGCCTGGGCTACGTGCATGTCCGCAACGGCGGCGTGCTGGACCTCAGCGGGTTCCATCCGACCCAGTCGATCACCAACGGCTCGGTTCTCAACATCGAGTCCGGCTCCGTGATCATCAACGGCAACCAGACCGGGCCGGTGAACGACTATGTGCTGGCCGGACGCATTGTCGCTTATCAGGGGGCCGGCACTGTGAGCGTGGATTACGGCACGCTGAACCCGGGCCGCACCACGGTATGGGCCACCGCACCGCTCTCCGGCTATGAGCTTTGGGCGCAAGGATGGGTTGTCCCCATCGGTTCCACCACGAACGATTTCGACGGCGACCGGCTCTCCAACCTTGGTGAATACGGCTTGAACGGCAATCCGACCAATGCCCTGGACGCGGGCTCTGCCCCCAGACTGGATCGCG
>JALOTU010000289.1 GCA_025457725.1 Verrucomicrobiota bacterium | reverse complement strand
GTAATGGGCATAAGCGTTGGTTAATGGTAACCCTTTTTCAGGGGGGCGGTGAGGCGGACAATGGAGCCGCCGCCGGGAGCGGGTTCCAGGGAGAAATGGCCACCCATGTCCTCCATGCGCTTGCGCATGTTGCGCAGGCCGTTGCGGGATTTGGCAGCTTTGGTGTCCTTGCCCGCGGGCCCCCGGCCGTTGTCGGCAATCTCCAGCGTGAACCGGGTCGGCTCCAGCTTCAGCGAAAGCCGCGCCTCACTCGCCTGGGCGTGCTTCACCACATTGTTCACCGCCTCCTTGGCGGCCAGGAACACATGGTGCCGGAGTTCCGGCGGCAGGGTGACAGCGGGAAGAGGGGAGGGGACTTCCAACCGATACCGGAGCCCGGCAAGCGCGAGGTATTCCTGGGCATATTTGCAAACGTAGTTGATGAGGCCATCGAGGGTGTCGTTGGACGGGTTCGCGGCCCAGACAATTTCATCCAGAGCACGGGTGGTTTCGCGGGAGGTTTTGCAGATTTGTCTGGAATGCTCTTCAACTTCCTCCGGCAGATCCTTGTCCACCTCGGCCAGTTCGCCGAGCAGCGAAATCTGGGTCAGGTTGGCGCCCAACTGGTCGTGCAGGTCGCGAGCAATGCGGGCCCGCTCCTTCTCCAAAGCCTCCTTCTGTCGCAGGGCGGCCAGCTGTCCCTGCAATCGTTGAGTGGAGATGTAGTACACCGACCCCGCAATCAACCCGATGACCGCACCCGCACTGAGGACCATGAACCATAAGGTACGCCAGAAAGGCGGTTTCACCGTCACGCCCAGAACCGCTTCGCGCACGGACCACAATCCGTCCTCGTTGGCGGCGGTGACCCTGAACGTGTAGTCGCCGGGTGGAAGCTGGGGATAGCGGGCAATGCGTTCCGGTCCGGCGTCGGTCCAGGCGGGATCATAACCCTCAAGCCGATAGCGAAACCGTGTCCGGTCCCGCGCCGCGAGGTTGAGGCTGGTGTAGGCGATCTCCAACAATTGGTTTCCCGGAACCAGTGTCACGCGTTGAGGCCAGAGGGTGCTGAGCGCGTTGGTCATCTGTTCCTGCTGATCAATGCGGATGGATTCAATAACCACCGGGGGTGGAACCGGATTGGGCACCAGCTTGGCGGGGTCGACCGAGACCAGTCCCATGATGGTGGGGAACCAGAGTCGGCCATCCTGCGTTCTGCATGCGGCGGGCTGCGATCCGAAGGTGCATTCACGGGTGGGCAAGCCGTCCGCCTTGTCGTAGACGCGACAGGGCAACACGTTGGTTTTTCCAGGCTCGAAGGCGTTGAGTTCGGCCTTGGAAATCCGCATCAGGCCGGCATCCGATCCCAGCCAAAGATACCCCTGATCATCCTCCAGCAGGTAGCCGATACTGTTGCTAGTCAAGCCATCCCGCTTGTTGAACGTCTTCCATTTGCCGTCGCGCAGGGACGCCAGCCCGCCTCCATCCGTGCCAATCCACAGGGTGCCCTCCTCATCCATGAGCAGCGCGGAGACGGTGTCGCTGGGCAGATGTCCAGTCGCCATGCGAAATCGGGTAACCGATTCGTCGCGCAGCCGGGCCAGGCCTCCGCCGTCCGTGCCGATCCACAGCGACCCCGTCGCGTCGTCCGCAAGGGCGCGGACGGCGCCCGGGGGAAGTCCGTCGTCCGTGGTGAGAAACGTCAGTTGTCCCTGGCGGATGCGTGCCAGGCCATCGTGCGTATCCGGCGAGGTTTCCTGCAGCCCCAACCAGAGGGTGCCGGATCGATCCTCATGGATGGCGATAACCGCGGCTTGAAAGAGGCCGACGGCGACGATGGGTTGAAACCGTCCGGCTTCGAGGTTGAACAGGCCCCGTCCCCATGTCCCCACCCAGACTCGTTGCTCCCGGTCCAACAGGACTGCCTTGACGGATGGCACATCCTGCGACGTGGCGTAAGATTGAAGTTCCCCGCGCCTCCAATGGGCCAGTTCCCCGCCGTTGCAGCCAATCCAGAGTCCGCCGTCTTCATCGGGGGAGACGGATTGGACCACCCAGTTTTCAGTTCCGGGCAGCGTGCTGAACTGGCTGCGCCTGACGCGGTTCAGACCACCACCGTCCGTGCCGACCCAAAGATCCCCTTCCCGATCGAAACACAGGGAGAGGATCTGATCATCCGGAAGGCCGGTGAGACGTTGTGCCCGGCCCTCGGCGTCAAACCAATAGGCTCCGGAACGGTGGGTTCCAACGACAAGGTTGCCCTGTGGATCCTCGCAGGCGGCGGTGATCAGCGGATCCTGCCACGGGTAGGCGCCGTAATCCTTGATCAATTCTGTGCCCCGCCATTTTTGCACCCGGCCATTCGCCAGCTGCCAGCGCCCGCCCATCTTGCTGGCCAGCAGCAGGTCCAGCCCTTCCACCGCGATGCTTTCCACGCGGGGCAGCTGGGAAAGATTGTTGGTATTCTCCGAGCCAATGCCCAACAGTTCCGATTCCATGCCCACCCATACCCGGCCGGGCTTTTCCGCAACGACATCGCGGGTCCTGCTCGGCCGCCCGGCTCCCACCGGCCAGACATCCAGCCGCCCATTCGAGTAGCGGCAGAGCTGTCCGTCCGCCGTGTACAGCCAGACGGTGCCGTCCTCTGCTTCAGCTGCCGAAACCAGGTAGCCATCGCGGGAATGCGTGCCAACATCGATGCGAATGGCCTGGCCCGCCCGAATCAACACCACGCCGTCCGAGCGCGTTCCCACCCAGAGATTCTCCCGGCTGTCTTCAAACAGGAAAACAATGGGGCTCGTGCTCAATTCCGGCATCGACAATTGATCAAACCGGGTGAAGGAAGCGCCATCGAAGCGGGCCAGCCCCTTCATCGTTCCCAGCCAAAGGTATCCATCCCGACGTTGAGTGAGGGCGATGACTGAGCTTTGAGGAAGTCCTTCATCCGTCGTCCAGGTGCGGACCAGGAGCGGGTTGGTATCAAATGGGGCAGGGGAGGAGGCGGGTGCTCGGGTGGGGCAAGACAACTCGATGCAGGCGATGGCGCCTGCCGCAAAAGCCCTCAAGGTAATCCGCATCGTCTGAATTCAGGAATGCTGAGCGACCCACACGCGGGCCGCGCAACTGTTCAAGCCAGCTTGCCGCTGGCAACACCTCCAAGCAAGTGCGCAGGGCAGAGCACATCCGATGGGATGGCGTGAAGAGGCGACGCAGAAAGCCCGAGATCGCAGCATGCTGACCCCTCCGCCTGGCTGAAACGAGGCTCTGATCCGGGCGAGAGCGCGTTCACTCGCGGGCTTAAGACAAGAATCAGTATTTTACCGGGCGACCAGGTTCAGGACACTTCGGAATACGCCTAAGTGGCTGAGCAAAAGTCATTTAAGAATCTAAGCCATTTCAGTGTGTTCCGTTTCTGGACATCTTGGGCATTCAAGCTGCATTACCAAACTTAGGAGAATGAAACCTGACATGAATAGAACCAGGAGTTTCCAAACAGGAGCATGGCTCGCGGTGGCTTTAGGTCTCAACTTGGCCAACACAACGTTGCTTGCGGCAGGAGGGGTCTATGTGGAAAGCCCCGATTTTAGCAACAAGTCGGGTACGCCCACAGCCATTTCGCCCGTCTTGCAATTGGGAACAAACACCATTTCAGGTTCCGTGGATTCAAGCCAGTGGGGATTGGACCATGACTATTTCCGGGTGACGATTCCCGCTGATAGTCGGATTTCTGGAATCAGGCTCAAGGTGACAAACTACAGTGCTGAGCAAGGGAGCTTTGGGTTGATGGAAGTGTTGCCATCGCAGTCAGGCAACACGGGTGGGGCAAATATTCCCGGCAACATGAACCTCGATCTCGGGTTTGCGATTGGTGCACCCACGAACATTGTGTTTCACCTCGCTGCACCTTTCATTTTCGATTTTGGAATGACGGCATCCTTCAGTTACCAGATTGAATTGCTGGTGACTCCATTGGAAATCGTCGCTGGGACTTCGATCTGCACGGCCGTCGAAGTCGTCTTTCCAACCCAAACGAATTCCTTCTATCAACTCCAGTGCACCTCAGACCTGCAAACGGGCACCTGGAGCAATGTGGGGCAACCGGTTCCAGGCAACG
>JALOTU010000288.1 GCA_025457725.1 Verrucomicrobiota bacterium | reverse complement strand
TTGTTCCTGGCGCAGTTCGCCCGCTGGATCAATGAGCTGCTGGCCATGGCCTCCGAACGGCCCGGCACCGGCGCCTGCACGCTGGCCTCGGCGATGAAGCTCTGGCTGTGGACGCTCAAACACATCCAGACCGCCCGGGATGCCGACGGCAACAAGCTGTATCACAAGACGCGCCAGGGGGTGACCTTTCCGCTGGCCGATGCCCTCTGCTGGCTGCTGGCCGCCCGGCAGTTCATTCTGGATGTGCTCGCACTTGAAACCCAGGGTGCCGGAAATCCCGCCGTGGCCGACGGCCTCGACGGCACCGTCGCGTTCTTCACGGATTTGTGTCACGTCCAGTCCGCCCGCGCGGCAGGGGAGGTGGGGCGGATTTGCGCCGAGATTGTTTACGGTTACAACCGGCATCCGGCCTGGACGGGCGAGAGCTGTCATGCCTGCTACAACGCCCAGGATCTGGATGTGCTGGAGGGCATCATTCCGGGCATCGCCAGTTCCGCGCGCGGGGTCTCGGACGTGGCCGAGGAGGGGGAGGACCATCCCCCCAAGGCCGGACCGTGCGTCTGCATGACCGGCTTCGCGGAATTCGTCCGGCTGCGCGCCAAACTGGACGGCTGCCTGACCGGCTGCCGCCTGGCCAAGGATCGAGCCGCCGAATCCCTCACGCACGTGATGACCCGCGAGGCGCTGGATTATCCGGCCTAGCCCTCGGCCCATGATGGCAATTGACGTCCCACGAAGGTAAACTTAAGATGAACCTTGTATGAATACGTTGATCAATGCCAAGGAACTTCGGGCCTCGTTGCCAGAGGTCGTCGAGAAGGTGCGACGCGGGGCGCGCTTTACTGTGCTGTACCGAAGCCGGCCCGCCTTTCAGTTGGTGCCTGTGGATTCGCCGGACGTGGCGCCCGAGTCGCTGGAGCGCGACTCGCTGTACCGTGCGGAGCCCGTGGGCCGTTCGACGGATGGGCGACCGGCGGCGGATCACGACTCGCTGCTTTACGGCAAATGAGGAAGCTCTTCGTGGACACCGCCGGATGGATGGCCTGCGCGGACGGCGCCGACCAGGCGCATCCGGAGGCGTGCAAAGCGCGCGATGCCTGGCTCAAAGCGGGCGGAGTCTTGGTGAGCACGAATTATGTCATGGACGAGACACTGACGTTGGTCCGCTTGCGACTGGGGATGCCCGCGGCGGAGGCATGGTGGAAGCAGGTGGATGGAAGTTCTCTGCTTCGCTGGGAATTGATCCACGAGGCCCGCGCTGAGAAGGCCCGCGGGCTTTTCTTTCGCTACGCGGACAAGGACTTTTCGTTCACCGACTGCACCAGTTTCGTGGTCATGCGCGAACTGCGAATTCGCGAATCGCTGACCACCGATCGCCATTTCGCCCGGATGGGTTTTGGAATGTTGCCAAAACGATGATGCAACCCATAACGGAATCACCGGCTCCCGAATCCAGCGCCTTCGAACGCCAGCGCATGGACGTGGACATTGCGTGTGTCGGATTCGGTCCGGCGACGGCGGGCTTTCTCAGTTCGCTCTCGAGGCAGCTGATGAATGAGGACGGCACGCCCGCAGTCGAAAGCGCCACCCAGCCCGGCCTTCCCCCGCAAGTGCTTTGTTACGAGCGGGCGGATGACATCGGCTTTGGCGTGTCCGGCATCGTCACCCGCGCCAAGGCCCTGCGTGAAAGCATTCCCAACCTCGAACAGGCGGGGATCCCCATGTCCGCGCCGGTCGGCGAGGAAAAGGTGCTCTACCTGCTGGACCCGCACGGAGCCAGCCGGCGATCCGCGATGCTGAAGGCGGCCGACGCCGTGATCCGCGCCTTCGACTGGATGCTGCCGGTCGAGCACCACGCGCTGAACCTGCCCTGGACCCCGCCGTTTCTGCACAAGCACGGCGGGATGGTGCTTTCCATGGGGCAGTTCATGCAATGGGTCGGAGCCCAGGTCATGGGCACGGGCCTGGTCCAGGTGTGGCCGGGCACGCCGGTCGCCAAAGTCCTGATCGAAAACGGCAATGCCGTCCCGGAGCGCGGACATTCCTGTCCGCCAGGCGCGACCGGGAACGAGGGGCCACGCGGACGGGAATGTCCGCGCCCCGGAAGCAAAGTCGTCGGCGTGCGCCTGCTGGATCAGGGCGTGGAAAAGGACGGGCGGCCTGGCGGCGGATTCATGCCCGGCATGGACGTGCATGCGGCGCTGACGGTGATCGGGGATGGGCCGGTCGGTCCCATCGGCCGGCAGCTCGATGAACATTTCGGAATGCCCGAGGGCCATCACACCCGGGATTGGGCGGTCGGGATGAAGTTTGTCGTGGATCTGCCGGAGGGCACGACGTTGAAACCCGGCACCGTGTTGCACACCTTCGGATATCCCGAGCCGGAGATCTTCGGATTCTTCTACGTGCATCCGGACAACGTCGCCTCGCTCGGCATTTTCGTGCCCTCGTGGTTCGACAGCCCGATGCGCACCGCCTACCGCTATCTGCAGCACTGGATGTTGCACCCGTATCTCTGGCGCCATCTCCAGGGCGGGAAGCTGCGTTCATGGGGAGCCAAGACCCTCGGGGAATCGGGCCGGCGCGGCGAACCGCACCTGGTCGGGGACGGTTATGCGCGGGTGGGGGAAGGCAGCGGCAGCACCAAATGTGCTGACGGGTTCGGGTGTGGACGAAGCCTGGGCCACCGGCGCACAACTGGCCGAAGCGGTGATGGAACTGCTCAAGGCCAAAAAGCCCTTCACCAAACAGAATCTCGAGGATACCTACATCCTGCGCCGCCGGGCGAGTTGGGTGGACAAGGAATCGCTGATTGCCGAAAAGTCCCGCGATGGTTTTCAAAAGGGCGTCGTGCGCGGCATGCTCGGCATGGCGCTGGCCGGCCTGACGAACGGCCGCTTCTCGCTCGCGGGCGATCCGCTCCCGCCGTGGAGACGCATTCCCGACCTGGAACAGTATTATCAGGGGCGTGTGTCACCCGGGGAGATTGCGAGGCTGCGCGAGGAAAGCCGGGCCCGGGGACTCTCGCTCCACGGCGCCCTGATGGACAAGGTCGGGTGGCCGGCGATTCCGTTTGACGGACAATTGCTCGTCTCGCACCAGGACGCGCTTCTCATGGGCGGCAAGGTGCAGGCGCCGCCCGGATACGCGGATCATGTCGAGTTTCTTTACCCGGAACTCTGCGAGCAATGCGGCACGAAGATCTGCATTGAGGCCTGCAGCGGCCAGGCCATTGCGCCCGGCGAAGGCGGCGTGCCGGCGTTCGATCGGGAGAAATGCATCCACTGCGGCGCCTGCTTTTGGAACTGCGCCAGTTCCCTCCCTGGCAACCCGGAAAGGATGAACATCGCCTTCCGCGCCGGCACCGGCGGATTGCATTCGGCCGAGAATTGAACTGATATGAGCAACCCCTACCAGATTGTCGTGTGCGGCAGCGTCGTGCCGGATCCGTTGCAGACGCTTGAGCCCGTCACGGGTCCGTCGGGCCCGGCGTTGAAGAACGAAATGATGTTGCCGGCCTGGCTCGATCCCTGGGCGGGACACGCGCTTTACGAGGCGGCCAACCTCGCCAGGCTTCATCCCGGCAGCAAGGTCACGTTGGTGGCCCTCGGGCCGAAGGCCAAGCTGCAGCAGGTCATGATGACGGTGGGCCAGAAGGTGCCCTTCGAATTCGTGGCACTGGACGGCTCGGCCAGCGGCTTCACCGATCCGGCCGAAACCGCCGCCGCCCTGGCCGGGGCCATCGAGGCGCTGCCCGGTCTGGACAGGGCCCGGCTGCTGGTGTTCGGCGGCTGGGAATCGGCTTCCCGCGGCGCGGGCGTGACGATGCAGACCCTTGCCGAGAGACTCGGCATCATGGATGTCTTTCTGGGCGTGGACGAACTCAAGCCGCAGCCGGACGGGGCGTTCGAGGTGCTGGAGCGTATCGAGGGCGGCAGACACCAGATCTCGCGATGTTCGGGTCCGCCGGCGGTGCTGGGCTGGGCCACGGGCAGTTTGCCCGAGCCGAAGAACAATCCCCAGGTGGGCATGGCCAACATGCGCGGCGTGATGCCCGCGCTGCAAAAGGCCCAAGCCGCCAAGATCGGTGCGGAGGGACTGACGTTTGCCAGTGTCACCCTGCCGAAGCAGTTGCGCGAAACCCGCATCGTCAAGGACGCCACCCCGGATGTCATCGCGAAGGAAATCGTGGAGTGGATCAGGAAATGAAGACAAACGGAGTGAAGGAGTGTTCGAGCAATGGAGTGATGAAGCCACCGCGCGCCAATCCCATGACTCCATAACTCCGAGACTCCGACACCCCACTTTTGACCATGGAAACCATACTCTTACTCGCTCATACGGAAGCCGACGGAACACTTGCCAAGGCGGCGATCGAGGCGCTCGGCGCGGCCAAGGGGGTCAGCACTGCCTTGTCCGGCTCGTCGTTTGTTGCCGGATTCATCGGCAGCAACACGCAGCCGGCGGCAAATCAAATCGCGTCCTGCGGTGCGGCGAAGTTTCTCGCTGTCACCGGCGATGATTTTGCGGCCTCGCGCTACGCCACCGACGCCGCGGCGGCCGAAGCCCTTTGCAAAGCCGCAGGGGCCACGATCGTCATTGCCCCGGCCACGTCACGGTTCAACCGCTGCCTGCCCGGCGTGGCCGCGCGACTCGGCGGCCGCGCGGACACGCACGTCACCGCCATTGACACCACAGCGGACAAGCTGGCGGTGCATCGCTGGTATTATCGGCAACGCATGGAAGCGGTGCTGACGCGGAGCCAGCGTCCCTGGTTCATCCTGGTGGACCCGGGCAGTCAGGCCGCCTGGAGCGGATCTCCGGGAACAGCGAACGCCGAGGCGGTGTCGGTGGACCTCCCCGAATCCGCCCGGCGCACCACCGTCACCGGCGTGCGCCAGCCGGCCGCCGCAGTGCAGACCATCCGACCGGACGCGTCGCTCCTTTTTGTCACCGGAGCCGGCTGGACCAAGAAACAAGCCGACGGCCAAAGCCATGTGCCCGAGGCGGAAAAGCTGATCCTGGATTTTCTCAAGCTGACGCGCTCCTCGCTGGGCAGCAGCAAGTCGCTGGTGGACCTGGGCGGCGAAGGGCAGGCCGTGCTGTCGTTCCTCACACACCTGAACCAGATCGGTCAGACCGGCGCGACGCCGCGCCATCCGAAAGGGCTTTCGACGTGTTGCCATGGCGAGGAACCGCACACCGTGGGCTGGCGTTTTGTCAATGAGCGCCGGGCCATCAGCCTGGACGGCAACTGCGGCTGGGCCCGCGGCAAGGCCGACGTCCTGTATGTGGCCGACGCCTTCCAGGTGATGGGGCGGGTGAACGAATTGCTGGCCCGGTCCGGGGCGTGAGGGCCCGAAAGACGCGGTTTTTCGGCTCGCTTTCCGTCTTGTCAACCCACCGGCCTGTGCTAGCCTTTGCGGCCTTTTATGAAAGCTGACATTCATCCGAAATATGTGGACTCGGAAATCCGCTGCGCCTGCGGCAACGTGATCAAGACCCGTTCCACCAAGCCGGTCATCATCGTGGGCATCTGCAACGAATGCCACCCGTTCTACACCGGCCAGCAGAAATTCGTCGATACCGCCGGTCGCGTGGACAAGTTTCAACAGCGCATGGCCAAGACCAAGGCGGCCCAGGAAGCCGCCGCCGCGGGACGCAAGAAGAAGAAATAGCTGCTTTCGCCGAATCCGCCCGCAGGATATCCACGCCTGCGGGCGGTTCGCTTTTCCCCCTCCATGGATCTTCGCCCGCACATCGAGCGGTTCGAGAAACGCCACGCGGAACTGGAATCCGCGCTGAGCGATCCCAAGGTGTTTGGCAACCCGCAACGCGCCCAGGAGCTCACACGGGAATACTCCCGGCTGAAGGGCCTGGTCGCCGCCGGCCGCGCTTATCTCAAGACGATCACCGACCTGACGGAAAACCGCCGGCTGCTGGCGGTGGAATCGGCGGAGTCGGAGATGGGGCAGATGCTGACGGAGGACATTGCGCGGCTGGAAGCCGAGGAACAGCGGCTCGCGCGCGAACTCCAGTTCGGCCTGGTGCCGCCCGATCCCGCGGATTCCCGCAACACCATCATCGAAATCCGCGCCGGCGCCGGCGGGCAGGAATCGGCCCTGTTCTCCGCCGACCTGTTCCGGATGTACAGCCGCTACGCCGAATCGCGCGGCTGGAAGGTGGAACCGATGGATTCGAGCCCATCCGATCTCGGCGGCTTCCGGGAGGTCGTCTTCCTGGTCACGGGCGAGGATGTGTTCAAGCGGCTGAAGTACGAGAGCGGCGTGCACCGGGTGCAGCGTGTGCCGGCCACGGAAGCGTCCGGCCGCATTCACACCAGCACCGTCACCGTGGCCGTGCTGCCCGAGGCGGAGGAGGTGGACGTGGAAATCAAACCGGACGAAATCGACGTCTCGGTCTGCCGCGCTTCCGGGCCCGGCGGGCAGGGTGTCAACACCACCGATTCCGCCGTGCAAATCCTCCACAAACCCAGCGGATTGATTGTCCGCTGCGCGGACGAACGGTCCCAGATCAAGAACCGGGCCAAAGCCATGAAGGTGCTCCGGTCCCGGTTGCTGGAACAGAAGGTGGCCGAGGAAAACGCCCGCTACGCCGCACAGCGCAAATCGCAGGTCGGCACCGGTGAACGCAACGAGCGGATCCGCACCTACAACTTCCCGCAAAACCGCGTCACCGATCACCGGATCGAACTGACCCTCTACAATCTGCCGACGGTGATCGAGGG
>JALOTU010000287.1 GCA_025457725.1 Verrucomicrobiota bacterium | reverse complement strand
TGCTTGAATGCCCGCACCGCCGCCGCTGTCCGAGCCGGCGATGGTAAGCACGATGGGCAGGAAGTCGGTTTGTTTCATGAAATCACTCGTGGGACACCGTCATCAATCGCTAAACCGAGGTGCACAATGTCGCGCCTTCTCCCCGCGCGCAACAGGATTTCACCAGAGTCCACGCTTGAATTGCGCATGGGCTCACGGGTACGCTGCCGGGCATGAAGGAGGTCGAACCTCGGTCTTCCGCGTGAGGAGAAGCCGCTATTCTGCCGCTGTCGCGCTCCGGGTCCGCCGGTGCTTGCGTTCGTTATGCTGGGTCTGATTACTGCAGGCGCCTCGACCATCCGGGATGATCGGCAGGATGCCGATTATCTCGACCTCGCCCTGCGACCTGAGTACGCGTCGGTGGGGACCTTCGTCAACAGTTGGGGCTTCAGCGGTTCGGGCATTCTGATCGCGCCAGACTGGGTGTTGACCGGGGCCCACATGTTCGCGGCGGCAACCTCGGGACATTTTACGATCAACGGCACCAGTTACGGAACGTCACAACTGATCGGCCATCCGAGCTGGAACCCGGAGAACGAGTTTTCTGGTTACGACTTTGGCCTGGCACAACTGAGTGCGCCGGTTTTTGGCGTCAATCCCGCCACCCTGTACGGCGGTTTCTCGGAAAGGGGGCACATCGGCACGTTCGTCGGTTTTGGCCTGACGGGGACGGGCCTGACCGGATACCAGATCCTCGATAATCAGAAGCGCGCCTTTCAGAACGTGATTGATGGGGACTTCGGAACGCCGGAGGTTTTGTGGGGCAGCGATTTTGATAATCCGGCATCCGCTGCCGACAATGATTTTGGGGATCCGGTTCCGCTGAATCTCGAAGGGATGGTGGCACCGGGCGACAGCGGCGGCGGGGTGTTCATCACCTTTGGGTCATCGACTTATCTGGCGGGCGTGATTTCGTTTGTTGCCGCGAGAGACGGGAGAGCCAACGCGGATTATGGCGATGTGGCTGGTTTCGGGCGCGTTTCCGCTGTCCTTCCCTGGATCAATCTCTCCATTCCCGAACCTGCCACAGGAGCCCTGGTGTCAGCAGGTTTCGCAGGGCTGCTGGCGGGGCGGCGACGATTCATAAAGCAATCGCAAAGCCGCGCGGAAGGCCGGAATGGCTGGAGCACGGTTTCATGCTTGTAGGTTGAATAGGCCACTCGTAATTGTGATGACATGGACAAGCAAGAAGTTGCCGGGATTCTCCTTGAGATTGGGATCCTCCTGGAGTTAAAGGGCGAAAACCCCTTTAAGACGCGGGCCTATCAGAATGCCGCGCGATCTGTCGAGAACCTGTCGGAACCCATCCAAACCATTGTGGAGGAAGGACGTTTGGGGGAGATCAAGGGGTTTGGTGAGGCGCTTCAACAAAAGGTGGCGGAACTCGTGGAGACCGGTCGCATGAAGTACTACGAGGAGCTAAAAGCGTCTATTCCTTCAGGCCTGATGTCTATGCTGGAAATCCCGGGCCTGGGTCCGAAGCGCATTGTGACACTGCGCAAGAAACTGGGTATTGAATCCGTCGAGGCGCTCGAACAGGCCTGCAAGGAGGGCAAGGTGGCGGAACTGGACGGGTTCGGCGACAAATCGCAGGCCAAAATCCTGGACGGCATCGAGCGCAGCCGGCTTTACGCGTCCAAACACCTGTTGAGTGAGGCGCTGCTGGCCGCCGAGCCCATTTTGGAGAATCTGCGGGCGCATCCGGGCGTACTGCGCTGCAGCATCGCCGGCAGCCTGCGGCGATGGAAGGAGGTTGTTGGCGATGTGGACTTTCTGGCTTCGTCCAGGACGCCCGTGGAGGTCATTGATTTCTTCACCCGACAACCAGGGATTCTCAGCGTCATCGCAAAGGGGGAGACGAAGGCGAGCGTGCTGCTGGATGGGGGCATTCAGGCGGATTTGCGTGTGGTGAGTGACCAGGAGTATCCGTTTGCACTGGCCTACTTTACCGGCAGCAAGGAGCACAATATTTTGATGCGACAGCGCGCGATTGCGCGGGGGCTGCGTCTCAACGAATACGGGTTGTTCGAATCCAAGGAGGAAACGCGCGATCCCAAACGACTGGTGGCCTGTCAGGATGAGGAGGCCATTTTTGCCAGGCTCGGTCTGACGTATGTCCCGCCTGAACTACGCGAGGATCATGGGGAGTTCGAGGCGGCGGAGAAGGGCGAATTGCCTCGTTTGCTCGAATGGACCGACCTCAAGGGATCGCTGCACAACCATTCGACCTGGAGTGATGGGCATCAGACGTTGGAGGAAATTGCCCGTTCCATGCAGGAGCTGGGCTTTGGATATTGGGCCATAACGGACCACAGCAAGTCGAGTTTTCAGGCCAACGGATTGGATGTGGCCCGGTTGCGGAGGCAGGGGGTGGAGATTGCGGAAATTAACCGCCGTTTGCAGGACGAGGGGTGCGGGTTTCGGCTGCTGGCGGGCAGCGAGGTGGATATTCTCAAGGACCGGCTGGATTTCGATGACGACGTCCTGGAGGAACTGGAGGTGGTGGTGGCCAGCCTGCATGTTCCATCCAAGAACGAGGCCGAGAACACCAAGCGGATCCTGCGCGCGGTCGAGAATCCTCACGTGCACATGATCGGCCACTTGACCGGCCGGTTGTTGTTGGGGCGCGAGCCGTATCCGGTGAATCAACAAGCAATCATCGACGCCTGCGCCGAAACCGGCACCTGGATCGAATTGAACTGCAACCCGAGACGATTCGACCTCGACTGGCGGCAGTGGCCCCAGGCGAGGAGCAAAGGGGTCAAGTGCGTCATCAATCCGGATGCACACCGGTTTGAACACGCAGGCTTTCTTCGGCTGGGAGCTGGCGTGGCGCGCAAAGGCTGGCTGACCACGCGTGATGTGATGAACACATTGCCACTCGAAACGCTGGTGAAACAATTGCGGAGTTGATGCGGCGGGTGCGTGCGTCCTTGCAGCGGTTTCCTTGGTCTTGGTGATGCATCGATGGTTCGGTAGGGATAAGCAGGCAGCACCAGCCGCAGGTTGATTATCCCTACTCGCAGCACGGGAATGAATCAGAATGCCGCCAAGAGACGAAAAAGCCCCATTCGGGCATTCCAGCAATCGAATTGTGAGACGAACCTTGCGGTTGCGGACCAAAACCGATTGGCGACATGGCTTTATCGTTACAGTAAACCCCGGTGTCATGCGGGCCATCGCAGGAAAGCGTCGAGAATCTTCAATTTGCTGCTTGCTTTCAGTGAATTGTACTGGGTAGAGTCGCTGCGCCTAATAGATAACTGCAAACTTCTTCCAAGTTCTGGTGGATCCTCAGTTGAACCCCGTTCAGTGATGATTTGAAACCCGGCGGTCGGGAACAGGTTGGAGATAGAGACAGTGTTCAAAGGCAAATCATCGATAGAATGAACAACAAGTTGTTTGTAGGGAACCTCTCGTTCCAAACCACGGAAAACGAACTGCAGGACGCCTTCGCGGCGCACGGCACCGTGATGGAAGCCAACCTCATGGTGGATCGGATGACCGGTCGCCCGCGCGGCTTTGGCTTTGTTACCATGAGCACCCCCGAGGAGGCTCAGAAAGCCATTGACGCTCTCAATGGCAGTCAAGTTGGCGGACGTGCGATCACCGTCAACATTGCACGGCCGCGTGAAGACCGGCCTCCTGGTGGAGGCGGCGGCGGCGGTCGCGGTCCTCGTCGCGATTACGGCGGCGGTGGCGGCGGTGGTGGCGGCGGTGGTCGTCGGGAGCGCTACTAATTTCTGACAACAGCAACAAAGCGGGGCAGCCTCCGGGTTGTCCCGCTTTTGCTTTTGAGGTTTCACCTGCAGAGGAGGCGCGGTCCATCAGAACTGCCTTCCGCACCTTCGATCCTGTGTTGAATCAGGCGTAGAGTTGGCTGACGACGGCCTCAAAGAATCGCGCGTCGAGACGCCCGTGCTGGAGTGCTGCATGGACTAGCCCTCGTTCAGCGAGATCGCAGGAGATTCCGGTGTCCTCGGCAATGCATTTTGCCAGATGACGGAAGAACCCATCCTCCTGAATGGGCAGCTTCAGCTGAGCGGCGGGGGGTGAAATGAATCCTTCGTCGCAAAGG
>JALOTU010000286.1 GCA_025457725.1 Verrucomicrobiota bacterium | reverse complement strand
CTTCCTCACCTACGCCGGGCTGTGCACTGATTCCCGCACCAGCCCCGTGGACAAGGGGCTCGCCGGCCTGGACCGGACTTACCCCAGCGCCTGCGAGTTTTTGATCCGTAACTTCATCGCCTCGGCCAAACCCATGCCGGCGGCCAAGCCGCTGAGCGAATTGCCCCCCTACCGTTACTTCCGCGACATCGGCTGGGTCTCCCTGCACAGCGCGCTCGGCCAGCCGGACCAGGACATCCAGATCACCTTCAAATCCTCGCCTTACGGATCGTTCAGCCACAGTCACGCCGATCAAAATGCCTTCATCCTGAACGCCTATGGCGAGGGGTTGGCCATCAACTCCGCCTACCGGGAATTCCACCGGTCGCCCCACCACCAGGAATGGACCTGGCAGACCAAATCCAAGAACGCGGTGCTCATCGACGGACTGGGCCAACAGGCGCAGGACCAGTATGCGACCGGCCAGATCACGCGTTTCGAGGTTGGCGATCGTTTTGTCTGGACGACCGGCGACGCCACCGTCGCCTACCAGACGCTCCAGCCGAAGGGACGGGTCGAACGGGTGACGCGCGATCTGGTTTTTGTGGATCAACGCTATGTGGTGACGCGCGACCGCGTGAAGTTGACCACGCCCGGAAAACTTTCCTGGCTACTGCACGCGGAAAAGGATCTTACCTGGAACGCCCCGGAGAACACCGCCATCATCCGTGGCCGGAAGGCGTCGTTGATCGCCAAGGTGCTCGCCCCGGATGTGACCTGGCAGGCCGTCGTCACCGACCAGTTTCCCGTGCCGGTGGATCCCAAGTATGTCAGTGGCGAGGTGGGTGCCAGCTACGTGACCGGCGAATGGTCCCCCCAAAGCCATCTCACCCTGGAAAGCATGGAGGCCGCGAGCGAGTTCACGGTTTACAGCGTGCTCTGGCCCGACCGGGCGGCGGTGCAAGGTCTTGAGGCCACGCTGCGTGATGGTTCGGCCCTGGAGGTCAGGCGGCCCGACGGCAAACGCGATTTCATCCGGTTGACCGACAACGCCTGCGATGTCAGTGCCACCGTTTTGCCCGCAAGCCCAGCCACCGACACGATTCAGGAGGCAGGTGATCCGGCTCCGGTTGCTGCGCCAGGGACCGGCGGAAAGCCGGCGGCGGCTCCAGCCGAGGTGACGCCGGTCTCGTTTCCGGATGCGGAAACGTTTGTTTACGCGGAGCGGGGAACGGAACCCATGCGATTGCACGTGATGAAACCGAAAGGCTGGAAGGCGGGCGATCAGCGCCCCGCGCTGGTGTTTTTCTTCGGAGGCGGATGGAGCAAGGGGACACCGGAGAAGTCCATCTCCTGGGCCAAATTCGCGACCAAACTGGGGATGGTCGGCGTCGCTCCCGACTATCGCACCAGGAACCGATTTGACACGTCGCCGCTGGAAAGCGTGGCCGACGGCCGGGCGGCGGTGCGCTGGGTGCAGGACCATGCGGAGGAGCTGGGAATCGATCCGGCCAAGGTTGTGGTGGGCGGGAGTTCCGCCGGCGGGCACGTGGCCCTGTGGACCGCCCTTGCCGAACCCCCACCGGGCTCCGCGGCACAGGAAAGTCCGCGCGTCAAACCGGCCGCATTGATTCTGTTCAGCGCGGTCTCGGACACCTCCACCCTATCCGGCTACACGCCGTATCGCTTTGGTTCCAACGCCGCGGCACTGTCGCCGGTGCATCAGCTGGACAAGACCATGCCGCCGATCCTGGCGTTTCATGGAAACGCGGACCCCACTGTGCCCTATCAGCAGGCTCTCGCATTGCGTGATGCATTGGTTGCCGAAGGCAACGTGTGTGAGTTGGTCACTGTTCCCGAGGGTAACCACGGCTTCACCAGCCAGTTTCCCGAGTGGAAGGAGAAGGGGCGGGCCCTGGTCGTTGAATTCCTGACCGGCCTGGGGATCCTGCCGGTGAAGGATTAATGGCCGCCGCTTCGCGCGGAGATTTCCCTGGGCGCATCTGGCCTTGTAGCGCACGACGTCAGGAGTGCCCGGCCTCTCGGGAAACGCCTCGTCACCTACAAACCTTGTAGTGCACGACGTCAGGAGTGCCCGACTCCCGGGAAACGCCTCGTCACCTCGTCGCCTACAAACGAGTGCCAGCCTTCTGAAAAAGCTTTCTAAATCGACCCCATCCAGCCAACATTCGGGTTCATTTGCTGTGAATTGTGGCGGCGGTCTGTGACCGCCGCTGTCTTTTCAAGAGGCAAGGCCCCGACGGTTCCGGACCGTCGTCACAGACCATGAAACGCACGCATCATTGCAACGAATTGCGCCTGGAACACGCCGGGCAGACCGTCACGCTGACCGGCTGGGTTCATTCCCGCCGCGATCTGGGCGGGGTCATCTTCCTCGACATCCGCGACCGGGAGGGTCGCACCCAGACGGTGTTCGATCCCACCATGACCGCGCCCGCCCTGTGCGATCTTGCTTCCGGGCTGCACAGCGAGAGCGTGGTCGAGGTGACGGGCCAGGTGCGCCAGCGTCCGGCCGGCACCGAGAACACCAAAATCCCCACCGGCAAGGTGGAAATTGTCGCCGGAACGCTCGTGGTGCACAACCGGGCCGACGTGCTGCCGTTCCAGGTGGATGATCCGGATGTCGCCGCCAAGGTCAACGAGGAGCTGCGGCTCAAGTACCGTTACCTCGATCTGCGCCGGCCGGAGATGATTCACAACCTGCGCCTGCGATCCAAGGTGGCCACCGCCACACGCGTGTTCATGGAGGAGCAGGGGTTTCTCGAGATCGAGACGCCCACGCTCTTCAAATCCACCCCCGAGGGCGCGCGCGAGTTCATCGTGCCCAACCGCCGCGATCCCGGCACCTTCTACGCCCTGCCGCAATCGCCCCAGCAGTTCAAACAGATCCTCATGGTCGGCGGCGTGGAACGCTACTTCCAGCTCGCGCGCTGTTATCGGGACGAGGATCTGCGCGCCGACCGCCAGCCCGAGTTCACCCAGGTGGACATCGAGATGAGCTTCATCGATCGCGAGGACATCTACTCCCTGATCGAGGGGCTGCTGAAGCGTGTGTGGAAGGCGGCGCTGGATGTGGACGTGCCCACGCCGTTCCGGCGGGTGAGCTTCGAGGAGGCGCTGAACACCTACGGCATCGACAAACCGGACACCCGGTTCGGGCTGGAACTGGTGGATCTGACGGACGATTTCAAGTCCTCAACGTTCAAGGTGTTCAGCGGCGCCATCGCCGCCGGCGGCGTGGTGAAGGCGCTCAATGCCAAGGGGCTCGCCTGCGCCACCCAGGGCCAGATCGAGACGATGACCGATTACGCCAAGAGCTTCGGCGCCAAAGGGCTGGCCTTCATCAAGGTCGAGGGCGGCGAATGGAAGTCGCCCATCGTGAAGTTCTTTTCCGAGGCGGAAAAGGCGGCGCTCCAGAGCAAGCTGGCCATCGAGGAGGGCGACTTGATCCTGTTCGCCGCCGACCAATGGCTCAATGCCTGCGAGATCCTGGGCAAGATCCGGCTCTACTGCGCGGAGGTGCTGCAGAAGGACGGCAAGCTCAAGCTGGATCCCAAGCGGTTTGATTTTCTCTGGGTGATCGAATTTCCCCTGCTGGCCTTCGACAAGGAACAGAACCGTTGGTATTCCAGCCATCATCCCTTCACCGCGCCGGTGGCCGAGGACATCCCGCTGCTCAAAAACGAGCCGAGGAAGGTTCGCGGCCAGCATTACGACATCGTGGTCAATGGCGTGGAACTGGGCGGCGGCTCGATTCGTATCCACCAGCCCGACGTGCAGAAGACGATCTTCGAGGACATCCTGCAGATCTCGCCGGAGGAAACCCGGTTGCGGTTCGGCTACATGCTGGAGGCGTTCAAGTACGGCGCGCCGCCGCACGGCGGCATCGCGCTGGGATTCGACCGCCTCATCGCCATTCTTTGCGGCACGCCCAGCATCCGCGACGTGATCGCCTTCCCCAAGACCGCCAAAGGCACATGTCTGATGACCGATTCCCCCGCGCCCGTGACGCCGCGGCAGCTCCAGGATCTGTATCTGGAAGTGAAGGCGGCGCGCACGGAGCCGGCCTGAACCGTGGTGGCGGGCGGCAGCCGGCCGCCCATGGTAGGGCGGTGCTGCCGC
>JALOTU010000285.1 GCA_025457725.1 Verrucomicrobiota bacterium | reverse complement strand
CCTCGACGAACGGCGGGGACCCGGGGCTGGGGGAGGCGTGTAAGGCATGGACCCGCTGTGCCACGCCGGTGGTTGTCGAGTTCGCCAACACGCAGGTCGTGGTAATGCGGCGGCACGAACCTGAGTTTCGACGTTTCACCGACGCTTACGATTTCTTTTCGCCCGATGGCATGCCGCTGATCTGGTGTCTGAATCATGCTGGCGCCCGCCTGCACGACCGGGTTTATGGCCCCACGTTCATGCGCCGGTTCCTGGACACTGTTCCCGGCAAGTTTACTCACTACCTGCTCGGCGGATCGGAGGAATGCGGTCTCCGATTGAAGGAGAGGTTTCTGAAAGTGAATCCGGGCATTCAGTTTGTCGGTCAGTACCATGGAAGATGCTCCGTCGATGGGCGGTTGGATCCCGCGGCAGAGTCCGAGGTGATCGACGAGATCAACCGACTTTCGCCCGATTTCATCTGGGTGGGATTTGGCACGCCGAAGCAACAGGCTTGGGTGCATCGTTACAAGTCGCGACTGCGGCGCGGGGTGGTCCTGACCGTAGGGTTTGCGTTCGATGTGAACGCCGGCATGAAGCCGGATCAACCTTTATGGATGCAGCGGCTTGGGCTGGGTTGGCTGTTCCGGTTGTGGTCAGAGCCCGGCCGCCTTCTTGGGCGTTATTTCAGATACAATTCCCTCTTCCTCTGGTATCTGGTCTGGGATGGGGTGCGGGGAAGGGCGGTTGCGAAGAAGTAGACATCCCCCTCGGAAGTCGTTCTTCATGACCCTCTCCGGTGAACGGCGGAGTGAGCGGTCCGGAGGCATTGTTCCGCTTTCCGGGTGCTCCTGTTCAGACTTCCCGTTCAACTCATTGGGGAATACGCGTGCCAATGGCATGTTGAATCGAAACCGAAGGGATGGCTCCTGCTTGTCAGGAGTGATCTGGCCGGGTAGCGTGGCGCCATGAGTCAATTGTCCGTCGCCCGCTTGCTGCCGCGCCCGAGTGTGCCGGCGGCTCCCCCCTCGGAAGGTGCCCGGAATTCGCGGGTCGGCAATTCCCGTTGAGGCTGGCTCCCGCACCATGAACTGGGCATGCCTGCGTTTCGCGCCCTGGCTGGATACCCGGGCGCGGTTTGTCTCCCGCGTTCCGCGTGGCGGACAACTTCTCGATCTCGGGTCATCGGACGGGGAGACGCTCAACCACATCGCCCAGCTGCGACCCGACCTCCGGTTGCGATCAGTGGACCTGGAGGGCGCGCCCGGCCATTACCCCAAGGGTTGCGAGTTTGCGCGGGCCAACCTGGAGACGGACCGGCTGCCCTGGCCGGATGCCTCGGTGGACGCCGTGACCTGCATGCATCTGGTGGAGCATTTGCAGGTGTTGGAGACCCTTTTCGCGGAAGTGGCTCGGTTGTTGAAGCCAGGTGGCGCGGCCTATTTCGAAACCCCGCATCCCAAGACGGTGGACTGGCCCAGTGCCAAAGGACATTTCACTTTGAACTTCCACGACGATCCCACCCATGTCGCCCCGGTGCCCACGGAACGCCTGGCCGCCGCCGCGAGAGCGGTGGGATTGAAGCCATCGCCTCCGGGGATCTCACGCAACTGGTTGTTTGCCGCGGCCTGGCCACTTTTGTTTTTTGCCCCGGCCAGCCGGAAGCGCTTCACCGCACGAATTCACTGGGGCGGATGGTCGGCCTGTCTCACGATGGAAAAACCGGAATGAAACCGAAACTGCTGGTGCTGGAACTCTGGGGGATTGGCGATCTCATCATCGCCTCGCCGTTCCTGCGCGAAGCCTGCCGGGCCTATGAGGTCACCCTGCTGGCCCAGGCGTATGCCGAGGAGTTGCGACCCCACTTCTGGCCCAAGGTCAAGGTGCTGCCGTTCCGCATGCCGTGGACGGCGCATCGGGGAAAATACCGGCTGCACGCCTGGCCCTGGACCGAGCTCGCACGCCTCGTGCGGCAGATGCGTCGGTCCCGCTTTGATGCCGCCGCCTCGGCCCGTTGGGATCCGCGGGATGACGCCGTCATGTTGTTGTCCGGTGCCCGCAGGCGGATTGGCTTTCCACGGATGGGCAGCGCGTTGATCGAAACGACCTCTGTTGACCGTCCGAATCCCCTGTCCCACCGGCATGAGCGATGGCGCGTGATCGGCGCGGAGCTCGGGCTGGACGTCCCCCCGGTTACGGAGGCCGTCAAACCAATATCGCGCCCGCACGGAACAGTCCTGATCCACACAGGGGCCGGAAAGCTGCTGCGGGTCTGGCCCCTGGAACGGTTTCACTCCATCGCAACCCGTCTGCGCGCGGCGGGATTCCGTGTGCGCGTGGCATGCGATCCCGAACAGTTTGGATGGTGGAAGGATCGGGGTGAGCCGGCGGTGGAGGTGCCGTCCAACCTGGCTGAATTGCTGGAAGTGCTGAGCACCGCGGGAGTCTTTATCGGGAACGATTCAGGCCCGGGCCACGTGGCGGGTTACGTGGGCGTGCCGACCTTCACCTTCTTCGGTCCCCAGGTGCCCGAGTGGTTTGTCCCGATGCATCCCCAGGCGGAATGGATTGAGGGAACACCCTGCCCCTACAAACCCTGCTTCGACTACTGCGAGTTTCCCGACCCCTTCTGTCTCACCGGCATCAAAGAGGATCAGGCCTGGACCCGGGTAAAGGCGTTTGTGGAAAGGCATCTGACCGGAACCGCAACGCCGGGCGCCCAACATTGAACGTCGAACTCCAAACCGGCGGGCTTGCCTTGCGCGCGGCGCCCCGCCTAAATCGTCACGTGCGGTTTTCCATCATCACGCCCAGCTTGAACCAGTCCGACGATTTGCGTCGCTGCGTCGCCTCGGTGGCGGATCAAGGGGTGGATCATGAGCATCTGGTCCAGGATGCGTGCTCGAGCGACGGCACGTTGGACTGGCTGGTGGCCGATCCGCGGGTTCAGGTCCGGGTGGAGAAGGACGCGGGGATGTATGACGCCATCAACCGGGGCTTTCGTCGCGCCTCGGGCGACATCGTGGCGTGGTTGAATTGTGATGAGCAGTACCTTCCCGGTGCCCTGGCCGGCGTGGCCGGGTTCTTCGAACTGCATCCCGGGGTGGACATGGTGTTTGGGGACATCGTGCTGGTGGACAAGTCCTGCCAATACCTCTGTCACCGCCGCGTGGAACCTCCGCGGTTGTATCATACCTGGGTGTGCCATCTCTCGACGTTGAGCTGTGCCATGTTCTTCCGCCAACGGATTCTGGCCGGGGCCGACCGGTGGCTGGACACCACCTACCGGGCGGGCGGGGATGGGGAGTGGATGGTCCGGCTGTTGCGCGCGGGCATGCGGACCGCGGCGCTGCAACGCTTCACATCGGTGTTCACGTTTCAGGACGGCAATCTCGGGCGGACGGCCGCAGCCCGGGAGGAATGGCGGCGGTTGCGAAACACCGCGCCGGTCTGGGCGCGCGTCCTGAGCCCCTGGTGGGTCTTGCTGCATCGCTGCCGGAGGCTGGTGGGAGGGAAATACCGTCAGGCCCCGTTCGCGTTTTCCCTCTATGCTCCGGAAAGTCCGGCGCACCGGCTCGTGCGGCAGGTTCCCCGCCCCACGATCCGGTGCCCCAATTGAAGGGTGCCTTCGTCCACAGATCTTAATCCATCCCATGAACAAGCCCACAGCCCAACCCTCTTCATCCCGGAACGCTGGTTCCTGTCCGGCCTGGCTGTGCTTTCTGATTCCAGCCTTGTTGGGGATGCTTGCGATCACCGGGCGCAGTTTTTGGATTGATGAATGCGTGACCGTCCAGTTCGTTTCGCAACCCACGTTTGCAGAGTGGAGCCACGATCTTCTGTCCACCCGCATTGCCGAGGCGCAGATGCCGCTCTATCTGGCCTATCTCTGGGGCTGGGACAAGGTGCTGGGTCATGGGGAGTGGTCGCTGCGGATGGCGGCGCTGCCCTGGTTCATCGCCGGCGTGGGGCTGTTCCTGTACGCGTTGAGGGGGCTGGGCCGATGGGGCTGGCCGGCGGTGGCGGTGACGGTCGGCAGTGCATTCGTGTGGTACTACCTCGATGAAGCGCGGCGGTATGCCATGGTCTTTTCCGCAGCTTGTGCCGTGGTGGCCTCCCTGGTGATGTTGTCCCGCCAGGAATCTTCGCGCGATGCC
>JALOTU010000284.1 GCA_025457725.1 Verrucomicrobiota bacterium | reverse complement strand
GGGATGTCGCCCTGCTCAAGCTGCGCCTGCCGCCGGGGGTCAAGCTCAAGGCGGTGGAGTTCGCCCAGGACGACGACCTGTTGCTGGGCGAAACCGTGCTGGCGCTGGGCAATCCGTTCGGGCTGGGGGGAACCGTCACACGCGGAATCCTGAGTTCCAAGAACCGCCGCCCCGCCGTGGACGACGTTCCGTTGAGCTACCAGGACTGGCTGCAAACCGACGCCGCCATCAACCCGGGCAACAGCGGCGGGCCGTTGATCAACCTGGAAGGGAAGCTCATTGGACTGAACGTGGCGGTTTACAAGGAAGGCCAGGGCATCGGGTTCGCCATCCCGGTCAAGCAGGTGACCGAGGCGCTCTCGCAATTCTACACGCCCGAGGTCAGCAACGCGATGTGGTTTGGCGCCCGGGTCAAGGAAAGCGGGGATTCCCTGGTGATCAACAGCGTGCAGCCGCGCAGTCCGGCCGCGCTGGCCGGCTTGGAGGAGGGTCAGGTGGTGCTGGAGATCGACGGCACCCGGCCGCGGCGCCTGATCGAGTTCAACGAACTGCTGTGCGCCGCGCGGGACGCCAAACCGGTGCTGAAGGTCAAGTCCGGCACGACCACGCGCGGCATCCAGGTGTCGATGATTCCCTTCGCCGACCTGATTTCCAGCAAGCTGGGCATGTCCATCATGTTCCTGGGCGCCGAGGGCGACCCGCGTCAGGGCGTCCAGACGCCGCAGGGGCTTTACATCACCGAGGTTGAACCCAATGGACCCGCGGACGCGGCGAACCTGAGGAAGGGCGCGTTGCTGGCGGGTGTGGGGGACAAGCAGGCGAGGGATCTGCTCACCGTGGCCAGCGCGCTGTCCGCGACCCGTGCCGGGGATGCACTGCGACTGACCGTGGTGGAACAGGAGCGGGTGGGCGCGGGATTCCTGCGTTACCAGCAGCGGGCGGTGACGCTCACGGTACGGTGACGAATTTTTGTTGGCTGGGGACGTCACTTGCAGACACTATCCCCGTGCCTCGCGCATGAATGCCTGGTTAATGATTGAAGTTCAGAATCTCGTCAAGCGGTATGCCGGTCATACCGCGCTGAAGGGCATTTCCTTCAACGTGGCGCGCGGGCAGGTGGTGGGGTTGCTCGGCTCGAACGGCGCCGGCAAGAGCACCACCATGCGGATCCTCTCGGGATTTCTTCCCGCCACCACAGGCACCGTGCGGGTGGCCGGGCTGGACATTTTCACGGAGGCGGAGGAAGCGCGGCGGCTGATCGGCTACATGCCGGAGAACAATCCGCTGCATGTGGACATGCGGGTGCGGGATTACCTCAAGTTTCGCGCCCGTCTCAAGGGATTGAGCCGCGCGGCGTCCCGGGAGCGCGTGGACGTGGTGATCCAGCAATGCGGGTTGACCGACGTCACCCGGAAGATCATCGGGCAGCTTTCCAAGGGTTATCGGCAGCGGGTGGGACTGGCGGATGCGATTGTGCATGAGCCGCAGCTGATCATTCTGGATGAACCGACCATTGGCCTGGACCCGCACCAGATCCGATCCGTCCGCAGCCTGATCAAGAGTCTGGCGGGGACGCACACCGTGCTGCTTTCGACGCATATTCTGCCCGAGGTGGAAATGACCTGCAGCCGGGTGCTCATCATGTATGGAGGCAAAATCCTGGCGGCCGACTCGCCCGACAACCTCCAGAACCACATGAGCAGCCACAGCCAGGTGGTGGCGGAGATCGCCGCCCCCCGGGCCGATCTCGAGACCTGCTGGAGCCAGGTGCCGGAGGTCATGCAATTCGACGTCTCGCCGGTGGACGGCGAGTATCACCGCTGCGCGTTGACGCCCAACGAAGGGGTGGATCTGCGATCGCTGGTGTATTGGACCGCGCAGGAGCGGGGGTGGATGATGCGGGAACTGACCCGCAGCCGGCACTCGCTCGAGGACATTTACGTGCGGGTCACGCAACGGGACGGGGAGGAGAGCTGATGCAGATCTATTGGACCTTGGTCCGGCGCGAACTCGGGGGCTATTTCAATTCCCTCCTGGGCTATGTCATCATCGCCTCCGCCGCCTTTCTCATGGGACTGAGCTTTGTCGTGCTGCTGGGCAACCTGCGCAGCGAGCCCATGCCGGTGACGTTGACGGAACTGTTCTTCATGACCCCGTTCTTCTGGATGATTGTCCTGCTGGCCGCGCCGGTGATCACCATGCGGTCCTTCGCCATGGAACGATTCTCCGGAACCTACGAGACGCTGATGACTACCCCGGTGCGGGACGTGCAGGTGGTGATGGCCAAGTTCACCGCGGCGCTGGTGTTCTACATCATCCTGTGGCTGCCTCTGCTGGCCTGCCTGTTTATTGTGCGCCATTACACGGACCAGCAGGGCGCGCTGGACGCGGGGGTGCTGGGCTCGACCTATCTGGGCATCATCCTGATCGGGTCGGTGTTTCTGGCGATGGGCTGCCTGGGGTCGGCGCTGACGCGCAGCCAGACGGTGGCGGCCATGATTGGCCTGGGCCTGGGCACGGCGTTGTTCATGGCCAGCTTCATGACCGATCAATTTCAGGCCCTGGCCCCGGTGCCGCGGGAGTTGCTGGCCGGTTTTTCGCTGGTGGATCAGATGCGAGATTTCACGCGCGGGGTGCTGGACACCCGCCCGGTGGTCTTTCATCTGAGCCTGACCTTCATCTTCCTGTTCTTCACGGTGCGCGCCATCGAAAGCCGGCGCTGGAAATAATCATGGGAAAAGAGCATCCCCCCACCTTTTCCGGACTCCGGCGCTGGTCGGCCCGCACCGCGGTGCTGGTTTCCTGCGTGTGCGCGCTGGCCATCGTGGCCATGGTGAACTACGCCAGCCAGCGCTACTTCTCGAAGCGGTTCTTCCTCAGCACCCAGACCGAGGTCCGCCTGTCCGAGCAGACGCTGGGCCTGCTCCGCAGCCTGACCAACGACGTGGAGGTGATCCTGTATTACGACCGTGAGGCGCCGCTGTATCCCATGGTGTCCGCGCTGCTCAATGAATACCGGCTGCACTGCCCGCGCCTCCAGGTGCGCACGGTGGATTACATTCGCGACCCGGCGGACGCCGCCGAGGTGAAGATCAGGTTCGGCCTGTCCTCCCTGCAGGAGAAGGATCTGGTGATCTTTGAATGTGACGGACGGCAGAAGATCGTTCCCGGTGCGATGCTGGCGGAGTACACCCTGGAGCAGGTCCCGAACGAGCAGGAACGGGAATTCCGCCGCAAGCCGGTGCTTTTCATGGGCGAGCAGGTGTTCAGCGCGGTGCTGCTGGCCATTGAAAACCCCAAACCGCTCAAGGCCTGCTATCTCGGAGGCCATGGCGAGCACGCGCCCGAAGGCGGGGACGAGCAGATGGGTTACCTCAAGTTGACGAGTCTGCTGCAGCAGAACTATGTCAAGGTGCAACCCCTGAGCCTGCTGGGCACCAACCGCGTTCCCGACGATTGCAACCTGCTCATCATCGCCGGGCCCACGCAGCCGTTGACGGAACTGGAAGTGCAGCGCATCAGCAACTACCTCGAACAGGGCGGACGCCTGCTGGCCCTGGTCAATTACCAGTCCGCGGGCAGCCGGCTGGGATTGGAACCCCTGCTGGAACGATGGGGCGTGAAGCTCAGCGACGGCCTGGTGCGTGATCCGGACAACACCAGCGTGGGAACGGATGTGATGCCCAACGACTTCGGCACCCATCCCATCATGAATTCGCTTCTCACTTCCCGGCTGCACCTGATGCTTCCGCGCGCCGTCGGCCCGGTGAGCACCAACGCGCCGGATGCCGGCGCGCCCGTGGTGGACGTGCTGGTCCGCTCCGGTCCGCGATCAGTCCTGCTGCCCCCGAACGGCACCCGTCCGGGCCCCCAGCCGCTGGCGGTGGCCGTGGAGCGGGCGGAAGCCAAGGGCGTGGTCACCGAGCGGGGAACCACCCGCCTGCTGGTGGTGGGGGATTCCATCTTCTTTGGCAACCAGATGCTGGAATCCGGCGGCAACCGGGATTTTGCCAACGCGGCCATCAACTGGTTGCTCGACCGCACGGCGTTGTTGCAGGGTGTGGGCCCAAGACGGGTCACGGAATACCGCCTGGTCATGACCGATTCGGAGTATGAACGGATCCGATGGGTCCTGCT
>JALOTU010000013.1 GCA_025457725.1 Verrucomicrobiota bacterium | reverse complement strand
GCGGCGTTGGAGCAGGACTACTTCGTGGAACGCAAGCTGTATCCCAACGTGGATTTCTACAGCGGCATCATCATGCGCGCCCTGGGGATCCCGGTGGAAATGTTCACGGTCATCTTCGCCATAGGCCGCATGCCCGGGTGGATCGCCAACTTCAAGGAGGTCGCCGAGGACAAAGCAGGTCGCATTTACCGGCCCCGACAGATTTACACCGGCGCGACCCAGCGACAATACACGCCGCTGCAGGACCGGAAATAATTCTGGCCCGATGAACATTCATGAATTCCAGGCGCGGGAGCTCCTCGCGCAGTACGGAGTGGCCCTGCCGCCGGGCGGCATGTGCGAGTCGGCGGACGCTGCGGAGGCTCTCGCACAGAAGCTCATCGATCAGGGGGAGACCCTGCTGGTGCTCAAGGCGCAGATCCACGCCGGGGGCCGGGGCAAGGGAACGTTCAAGGACGGTTATCAGGGCGGGGTCAAGCTGCTCAAGACGGCGAAGGAAGTCCGCGCCGCCGCCCAGGCCATGCTCGGCAACACCCTGGTGACCCGGCAGACCGGCCCCGAAGGCCGCCTGGTCAGCAAACTCCTGGTCGCCGCCGCACCCAACATCCAGAAGGAATTCTACCTGGCGGTGCTGCTGGATCGCGCCACGTCCCGCCCGATCTTCATGGCCAGCACGGAAGGGGGCATGGACATCGAGGAGGTGGCCGCCAAAACACCCGAGAAAATTTTCAAACTCCACGTGAATCCCGCCCTTGGCCTCGAGCCATACCAGGCGCGCGCCATCGCCATCGCACTCGGCCTCAAAGGCAGCCTCATCAACGAAGGCGCCAGACAGTTCCAGGGCATCTACAAGACCTGGTGGGAGTCCGACGCGGCGCTGGTGGAGATCAACCCGCTTTGCCTCGTCAAGACCCGCGAGGGCAAGGAGGCAATCCTGGCCGTGGATGCCAAGATCGGCATGGATGACAATGCCCTCTACCGGCATCCCGAAATCCAAGCCATGCGCGATCTGGCCGAGGAATCCCCGCTGGAGGTGGAAGCCAGCCAGTTCCAATTGAATTACATCAAGCTGGACGGATCCATCGCCTGCCTGGTCAACGGCGCCGGACTGGCCATGGCCACGATGGACATCATCCAGCATTACGGCGGCATGCCGGCAAACTTCCTGGATGTGGGCGGGGGAGCGTCGGAGGAGCAGGTGACGGCCGCGTTCAAGATCATCATGAAGGACCCGAACGTGAAAGCCATCCTGGTAAACATCTTCGGGGGCATCATGGATTGCAACGTGATCGCCCGCGGCATTGTGCAGGCGGTGAAGGAAACCGGCCTCAAACTGCCGCTGGTGGTTCGCCTGGAAGGGAACAACGTTCAAGCTGGCCGGACCACGCTGGCGGACTCGGGCCTGACCATCACCACCGGCGAATCCATGGCGGAAGCCGCCCAGAAGGTGGTGGCCACGGTGGAGGCGTAGCGTCGGACCCGGGAGACGAGGGCACGCCGAGATGCACGCTCCTGAAAAGCCGCACTCATCCTCCGGCCCGGATGAACTTGAGAATTATCGTCGCCTTGTCGAACTTCAAAGCCAGATCATTGAGCTCGCGCGCCGCAACCATGAAACGGAGCAATCCTGCCGCACCTTGCGCCAGCACGTCGAGCGCGCGGGACTGGCCCACGCCGCCAACGGCCGCCGACCCCCGGATGCCCGCCGCCGACTCCTGCAAGCCTGGCCGTTCCGCTGGATCGCCCGGTGGGCGGATCGACTGCGAAAGCGCAATCTTTCCGCCACGCCCCGGTGGACCAGGTCACCCGCGCAATCCACCACCCCTGTTCTCGAACTAGACTGAAAGCGATTCCCTCATGTCCATTCTCGTCACCCCCCAAACCAAGATTCTGGTGCAAGGCATCACCGGCAGTTTCGGCGGCCGCCATGCGAAACTCTCGCTTGACTACGGCACCCAGGTCGTCGCCGGAGTCACCCCCGGCAAAGGCGGGCAGAAGTTCGAGAACCGGGTCCCCATCTTCGATTCCGTTGCCCAGGCCATGCAGGAAACCGGCGCGACCGCGTCGGCGGTTTTCGTGCCGCCCGCCTTCGCCGCGGATGCCATTCTGGAAGGGGTGGCGGCGGGACTGGATCTGGTGGTGTGCATCACCGAGGGCATTCCGGTGCGCGACATGATCCGCGTCAAAGCCGCCATGCAGGGTGCCCGCACACGGTTGATCGGACCGAATTGCCCCGGGATTGTCACCCCGGGCGAAGGCAAAGAGTCTCATGGCGGCTGCCGCATCGGCATCGCCCCGGGCTACATTCACAAACGCGGCCCCGTCGGCGTGGTAAGCCGGTCCGGCACGCTCACCTACGAGGCGGTCTGGCAATTGACCTGCCGCGGCGTGGGCCAAAGCACCTGCCTCGGCATCGGGGGGGATCCGGTCAACGGCACCTCCCATCTGGATGCCATCCAGATGTTCATGGCCGACCCGGAAACCAAGGGCATCATCATGATCGGTGAGATCGGGGGCAGCGCGGAGGAGGAGGCGGCGGAATGGATCAAGCAACACGGCACCAAGCCCGTCGCCGGTTTCGTGGCCGGAGCGACCGCCCCCCCCGGACGTCGAATGGGTCATGCCGGCGCAATCGTCAGTGGCGGGAAGGGAACGGCGGCCGCCAAGATCGAAGCGTTCAGGTCGGCAGGCATCGGCATCGCCCAGACCCCGTCGGACATGGCCGACGTTCTCCTCAAGATGATGTAATCGCAGCGGGCATTTCATCCCGCGCCCCGTTGAGGCGGTCAGGTCCGCCACATGATCTTCCCCATACACCCGCCTGAGCCTGATGGACATTGTCGATTTGATTCTGAACCTTGCCGGGGTCCTGCTGTGGGTCAACTGGCGCATCACCTCCGCCACCCCCAGGCTGGGCACCCCCACCACGCTGCTTGGCACGCTGCGTCGCGCCGAACCGGCCAGCCACCGGAGATGGTATTTTCTGGCTGCATTGCCCGTTCTGCTCACCGTCCGCGCATGGCTGTATTGGGAGATTGGAGGCACCACAACCTGGGCGCCGAGCCTGAACCTGGGCGTGATGTCGATTGCGTTCCGGAGCGATTTGTTCCAGCGGGCCTTTTTCTACTCGGTGCTGAGTTTCGGCGTGGCGCTGGGATTGTTTTATCTCTGGCTGCTGTTGCTCTCCGTGCTGAACCGGCGACCGCCCAAGCCGGATCCGTTCGGGCGGTTTGTGCGTCTGATGCTGGGCCCGGTGGCCCGACTGGCTCCGTGGATTCAACTTCTGATGCCGCTGATGCTCGCCCTGCCCGTCTGGCTTGGACTGAGCCTGCTGTTGGACTGGATGCAGGTGTTGCCCCATCCGGAATCGTTTCTCCATCGCCTCGAACAGGCGGCGCTATTGGGACTGGGGGCGTGCCTGACCTGGAGCCATCTGGTGGCCGGCATCCTTCTCCTCCACCTGATCAACACCTATATCCACCTGGGGGAGCATCCGTTGTGGGGCTACGTTGACTCGCTCGCCCGGTCCGTCCTCGGGCCGTTTCGAGGAACGCCTCTGCGCTTTGGCAAGGTGGACTTCGCGCCCGTGGTGGCCTTGGCGCTGGTGTATCTAGCCGCCCGGGGCGCGGACCACCTGCTGATGCAGGTGTATCAAAGACTGCCCATTTAATCGGGATCAGGCGACGGGCAGTCTGACCACCACACGGGTCCCCTGCCCCTCTTCGCTCTCCACCTTGACCTCCCCCCCGTAGAGGCCGGCGAGGCGGCGGGCGATGGTCAGGCCGAGACCCAGCCCCTGTTGCTCAAGGTTCTTCCGGCCAAATTGCATGAAGGCCCCGATCCGGCTGATGTCCTCAGCCGTCATCCCGTGCCCCATGTCGCTCACCGTCAATTGCGCCTGATGATCATCTGCGGCCAGATTCACGGAAACAGGTGTCTCCGGCGTGGAAAACTTGAAGGCATTCTGCACCAGCTCGTCCGTCACCTTGGACAGGTACTGGCCCGACATTGGCATCGTGATGGCCTGCAGCTCGAGATCCAGATCCTCCGGACGACCAAACTTCTCCGCCTGCTTCCGCGCCTGTTCCTCCACCACCGCCGCCGCGTTGGCACACGGCTCGCCACGGAGCGCGGCAAGTCGCTGCGGATCGCTTCCGATCAATTCGGTCTGGGTGTAGATCAGGAAGTTCTCGATCAACCGTTCCAGGCGATGACCGGATTCGGCGATGACCTGCCCCATCTCGGCCACATCGGATGGTTGCAGGTTCTCGGCATCGGTTCGCAACATGTCGCCATAGGCAAGAATGCCGTTCAGCGGCGTGCGCAATTCGTGCGGCAGCATCAGGCTGATGTTGTCCCGCAGCGCAGCCAGTCGCCGCTCGGACTCGGACCGGATCAGTTCCGCCTTCCTCAGCCGGGCTTCGACGGTGGCGTACAGCGACTCGAAATTGAAAGGCTTGCGCAGGTAGTCGTCCGCTCCCAGCTCCATGCCCTGACGCATCCCGGTGCCGCGGGGATCATCAAGGCCGGTCATCAGGATGAACGGGATGGTGGCGGTGACCGGCTGCTTCCGCAGATCCGACAGTACCTGGTAACCGGTGACGCGGTCCATCTTTACGTCGCAGAGGATGAGATCGGGCAGTTCCTTGATCGCCGTGCGGAGCCCGACGTCGCCATCCGCCGCTTCGAAGACCTCGAATCCCCGTTCCCGAAGCGCGATGCCGACCAATTCCCGCATCGACTCGTCATCATCGATCACGAGAATACGTTTCGGGCCGGTCAATTCTGGTTGTGTAACGGCGGGGGCGGCGGTTTCGTATACACTTTGAGCTGCGAGCATTTGCCCTCATCAAGCAAATCCCCTGCCTTTGAGGGCTGATGTGCAGGTGATCTGGCCGCTGCCGGGGAACCCGCCATGCCAAAACCACCCAGCCCCGCCCGGTGTCAAACATCTGGACGGCCAGTCCCGATCTGAAGCTGACAGGCGAAGCGAGGTCTGCTATGAATGACCGCGCGTGAGGATCCGTGACATCGCTGGAAATCGCCTGCCGGCAATCCGGAAAGCGCATGCTTGCCTGAGTTCGCCCGTGCTCCTGCTCGCGTTTCTACTGCTGCCCTTCCACTTGGAAGCCCAAGCCGGGCCCCGTTGCATAGAAGACACAAGGCGCACCTCGTTCACCACCATTGCCGCGCGTCTCCTGGCCAGCGAACTCGACGTCTGTTATGGGCGGATCCAGGTCTATCCCACCAACGAATACACGCCGGCAGTTCATCGCCTGCTTCAGGTCAGCGCCAACCTCGATGACGCCGCCAGGCAGGGCCAGCACGGCTCTGCCCGCGATCTTCCTGCCGTCTTCAAGCCGGTCTTCCTGATGGATTCGGACGCCATCTTCATTTCCGGGTACCAGGAGGTCGTCGGGGATGCGCGAGGTCTGCTGACACAGCCACGCGCCCTGGAGAATCCCGCGGAGCGCGCCGCGCTCCGGCCGGAGGACAATGTGTATGGCATTCCCTGGATCATCGCCGCGCGAAAGGGAGTGCCCAATTTCAATGAGCTTTCCGTGGACATCCTCTTCGAGATCAGTCGCGCGCTGGAACTCCGCAAACCCTCGTCCTACGCCGCTCCCAACGAGACCAACCAGCTCGTTCTGGTCAGCGCCGCCGCCGCGCTCGGCGTCGAGGCATGGAACCCGTATCACACCGCACTCGGACGGCCGGTCACGCTCATCGCCAGGAATCTGCTGGACGTTGAGCTGCAGCTCACCAACACACCCTCAGGCAACGGCAGCGCTCATACGTTTCGAAACAGCCAGCAACAGACCGTCGATGTCCCAGCCTGGGACGGCACGGGGCCGGGATTGATTCCCGACCCGCGCTCCTTTCTGGTTCCCATCGCCACCAACACCACATGGCTCACCAACGCCCTGTTTCGCGCGGATGGGAGCCTGGAATCGTCAGGGCCTGCGGCATTCGATCGAAACCACCCCAACACATTTCCCATCCCGGACATCTCGGTTAACGTCACCAACTCCCTGCAGTTCGCAATCCTGGATCAGGCCACCGGGGGCGTTTTGGATTACGTGCACCTTCAAACCACCGACGGAGCAAACCTGAGCAAGGCGCTCACGGATCCTCCGGGCTCGACGGGCTATTCCGGACTCTGGGCGACCAACCGCGTGGGCGGTGACCAAGGCAATGTCCACGCACTTCCCGTCGGCGTTTTTAACCAGGTTTTCGTCGCCTTGGGAGCATGGGGAAGTCCCGGAAATCTGTGGCGGCACCATGGCCTTGATCAACTGGCGGGATATGAGGCCGAGAAGGCCGTCGCCTGGTTCCGATCCTTTGTGCGGGGCTCTCCAATGAGCTATCCCCCTTACACGCGAAACACCAACCTGGTGGAGCGCGTGCCGTTCACACCGACCCAAAGGCTCAAGATCTCCCAAACCTGGCAGGCAAACGATCCTTTCGTGCATTACACCGCCGGGGAATTGGCTGGACTTGCTTTGGGCGACGGCATCCAGTCCGTGGCTCTGTCCGTGCCTCCCGAGACATTGAGGAATATCGGGCAAATGAATGACAGATATGAACCCTGGGGCGGCAACCCACTCTCGACCACCGACACCGCTTCCCTCGCCCGCCAACGGTATGACCTTCGCTTCAAGGACCCGCTGATCTGGCGGCCGGACGATTGGGATTTTCCCTCCGGCGAACTCCTGACCCCGCTCAACCTGGGCCGCCTCCACCGCGGCACCCCGTGGCAGACGCTCTATTGCAAGGCCGACGAATTGTCATCCCGGGACATTCGCAGTTGGGAACAATGGACCGGGTTGAGGAAGCCGGGGCAAGCTCAGTCGATGATTCCCCGGACGGATTGGAACCTCGTTTCGCGCCTCATGCAATATCTTTGGCCCAAGAAACCCAACCAGCTCCTCTCCGTCAACGAACCCCACCGCCATCGATGGCTCAAGGCGCTCGACGGCATCGCAGCCCCCACCAACACCGGACCTGACGAGCTTTGGCTGACAGGCAACCCGCCATCGCAGCCTGAGTTCCAGGCCGTGGTGATTTCATTCAAATCCGACCAGGCCGAGCAGATCGTGGATGGCATCGAGGACGATCGTGCGCGGGAAACCAACGGCTATTTCGAGGAGGCGGGCGACATCCTGGCGGTGGAGGAGCTATCCACGAGGTCGCCATTCCTCAACCTCAGCGACGCCCAACGCAGGAACGCAATCACCGACGAGGCTTATGAAGCCATGGCCCTGCAGCTCCTGCCGAAGCTCCGACCGGACTCGGTGGGCAAGTGGGTGGTTAAGAATGGCCGTCCCCATCTGCGTTTCAGTGGACTGGAAGGATGCGCCTACCGGATTGAAACCTCCACCGACCTGATCCATTGGAAGCCGGTTCAGACGAAAACAGCCGCGCACGGCTGCATCGAATTCGAACCGCCCCCGAATTGCGGAGAAGCCGCCTGCTACTACCGATCGATGCTGCTACCGTAATTCCCCAAAGGCACACCCCGACCTGAGTGACCCCGCGCCCATGCGTCTCTGTGTTGGTTCGTCACTCCAGCAGTTGTTGCAACTCGTCAAACACCCAATCCACATCGAGCGCACGCAATCCGCGCGGACCCTTGAGCAGGCGGATCCGCTCGCCTTGCGGACGCCAGATGGCCTCGTTCGTTTCCGGCCACAGCACCACACAGGGCAGGCCCAATGCCGCCGCAATGTGGGTGATCCCGGAATCGTGGCCCACGAACGCCGCACACCCGGCCATCCGCCGGGCCACCTCCACCAGGGACAATCCCCGGACCACCGTCACGCGCTCCCTCGGCAGATCCCCCGTCAATCGCTCCACACGCTCCCCCTCCGCCTCGCCCCCCACCACCACAAGACGATGTGGAGTCTCCGACAGCAACCGACCCAGAAGGCTGGCCCAGCGGGCTTCCGGCCAGTTCTTGCGATCACTCCCGCTGCCGGGATGCAGAACAACGGTCGTTCCTTCCACGGGTACGGACGCCAGGTTCAATCGGGGAAACGCATCGGCATCAAAGATGGCCAGCTGCTCCAGCGGCTTGAGGAAGACGGCCGTGGCATGCACGGGCTCGGTTTCGCGGGGCCGATGCGGACATTGCACAAATTGCGCGTCGGTGCAGATGGCGACGTTGGTCTTGAAGATGTCATCCGGATCGAACAGGTAGCTCACGATCAAGTTGAATCCCGCAAAATAACGGCTGATGCCGGCATCCAAGAGACCGCCGCGGGCGAAGAACCCGGCCAGACCCCGGGCCTCAATGGGGTGCACGGCATCCACCCATCCCCCCGCCCGCGCCAGTTCAGTGATATGCGGATATCCCAGCACCTCCAGATGCGCCTCGGGGAATTGTCGGCGCAGGGCGGCAATGGCGGGCAGCGTCAGGACAAAATCACCAATCGCACCTCCGCGGATGACGAGGATGCGGCCTTGGACGGTGCTCACCGGATTTCGGATGCGGGGTTAGAAGATGAAGAGTCCGAGCGCGGCGAAGCCCAATCCACCCGCCATCCGAACCACCGCCCCGATCCGGAGGCGCCTGTCATCCGCCGTGTTCCAGTCGATCCAATCGCGCAGGCGCCAGGGAGAAATCGTCAGCCACACGCCGAGTAGGACCAGCACATAGGCGACAGACTGGTTCACCAGAATCCACGGACTTTCACCGAGATGCGGTCGTCCGGTGTCCACCATGAGCTTGGCCAACAGCAACAGCACCACCGCAAGTCCGCGCACGGCGAGGAAATCCTTGAGGAAGAAACACGCCCCCACGCCAATCGCACCAAAGGCGATCATCATGTGCTTCTTGTAGGCGGCGAAATCCGCGATGGACTCCAGTTTGACGTAGTAGAGGAACCACACCGTGGCCAGGGTGATCAGGGCATAGCCCCACTGCACCGAACGGGGAAACTTGCGCAACGCCTCGCCGCATCCTTTCGGATTGGCGAAGGCATACAATTGAGGCAGGGCATACGCCACGCCCAAGGTGGCGGCCAGGGTGGACAATTTCAAAGTCATCACATCAAACGTCGCGAAGCATGGCGCAGCCTCCCGGCCAAAGCAAGGCAGAGAGGCCCGGTTCCATTCCAGGAGGTGTGATTGCAAGCGGGTGTGGTCGGGACGGCCTGCGCGCCGTTCCCGCGCCGCAACAGGCGCGGAACGACTCAAGGAAAGCGCGCGCCATGCGACATTCCTTCCGACTACTCGACGCGGTCGGGGCCGGCGCAGCGCGCCCAGCCCTCTCGTTGATGGCATCACCCACCTCTAACCCCACCCGCAGTTCTCATTTTGCGGCAAGGCCGGTTGGAAAACCGGCGTTACGGGGCGGGCAACGCTCCAAAGTGACTTGCTGGCCGGGGTCAGCCGAGAATCAGGGCTACTTGAAGGGTGGCGGCCAGATTGTTCAGCACGTGCATGAACAGGGCTGGCAACAGGGAACCTGTCTTCCAGCGGAACGCGCCCAGAACCAGTCCCATGCCGAAGATCACCCCCATCTCGAAGGGCTCATACTGCAGGTGGATGGCCGCCCACGCCAGCGACGTCAACACCACCGCCCCCAACCCGCCCAACCGCGTGTGCGCAATGCCCTGGAAGAGAAAACCTCGAAAGAGAAACTCCTCGGCAAGGGGCGCGGCCACGATGACCGCCAGCCAGAGCAACGGCAGGAAGCCGGCGGTGGAGTAGATTTGCAGCATGCTTTCGGGAACCTCGGGCCGATCCAGCAACACCCCGAGCCCCCCGGCGACCAGGTTGTAGAGCGCAATCGCGCCAAAGGACGCCGCGAACACCTTCCACGAAACGCGGGTGAGCCCGAAATACGAGATTAGACCCATCCCCTGTCGCATCCACGCAAAAAGGCCGCACAGCCCGAGCACCAAGGGGGTTCCGACACAAATGCCGAGGGAAGCCACGAGGCCGTTCATTCCCAGCGCCTGCAGGGCGCGCGGATCCTGCAAGTGCCCTTTGAACGCGCCCACCACCAGCAGCGCCACCACCTGCGCCATGACATACGCGCTCACCACGCACAAACTGAACACCATCGTCAGCCACAATCCCCAAGGTCGGCCAGGCGGCAAACCTGGATCCTCATGGGCAGCCGGGGCAATGGAGGTGGGCCGCTCTCCCGCGGTTGGCGATTCGGAAAGAAGAGGCGGTTCAGGACTCACCCGGGAAGTGTCGACGCCGTCCATGAGGTGTCAACGTTGCAGCCGGCTAAAGCTTCCCGGCCAGGGTTTCGTAGCCCTCGCGCAACACGCGCTCGGTGGTCTCCCAGGAGATGCAGGCATCAGTGATGGAAACGCCGGGCAGGAGTTTCTCCGCCGGTTGCGGGAACGGCTGGCTGCCTTCCTGGAGATTGCTCTCGACCATCAGCCCGATCAGCGACCGGTTCCCGGCCGCGCGCTGGGCGACGACGCTCTGCCAGACCACCTCCTGTCGCTCGGGCTTCTTGCCGGAATTGGCGTGACTGCAATCCACCATCAGCGCTGGCACCAGCCCGGCCTGCTCCAGGGTCGATTCCGATTCGCGGATGCTTTCCGCATCGTAATTCGTCCGGCCACGGCCACCGCGCAGCACGATGTGCCCGTCCGGATTGCCGCTCGTGCGGACCACGCTGGTGACGCCGTCCTCGTCAATGCCCAGGAAACTGTGTTCCGATCGCGCGGCGCACATGGCGTCCACGGCGGTCTGCAGACTGCCATCGGTCGAGTTCTTATACCCCACCGGCATGGAGAGACCGCTGGCCATCTCGCGATGGGTCTGGGATTCCGTGGTGCGCGCGCCAATGGCCGCCCAACTGATCAGCTCGGCCGTGTACTGGGGCACGATGGGATCCAGAAACTCCGTGCCGGCGGGCAGTCCCAGCTCGTTGACCTGAAGCAGGAGCTTGCGGGCCATGCGCAGACCCGATTCGATGTCCTTGCTGCCGTCCAGGTGCGGATCGTTGATGAGCCCTTTCCACCCGATGGTGGTGCGCGGTTTCTCGAAGTAGACGCGCATGACAATCTCCATCCGGTCGGCCAGTTCCTTCCGCAGGCGGCTCAGGCGCTTGGCGTAGTCGAGGGCGGCGTCCACGTTGTGGATCGAGCACGGACCCACCACCACGAGCAGGCGCGGATCCTCGCGTCGAAGAATGCGCGTCACACACTCGCGGCTTTCCACCACGGTGCGATTGGCGATTTCGGTCATGGGCAGTTCCGCCTTCAATTCCTTCGGCGTCACCAGCCGGACCATGGTCCGAACATGCAAATTCTGCGTGCGGTGCATCGTCCGACAGTCTAGGCACTAGTCCGGGTAACGGAAAGTGGGAAGATGGGGATTGCGCGGCGCGGGCTGCTACCGCGCTGCCGCCATCCCGGATCGCCAATTCCCACGAGCCGTCGGATTGCGCCAACCCACAGTCAGGGGAGTTCGAGACGCAGTCGGTAACATCCGTTCGTCCCGGCGGCTGGCGCGGAGATGAAATTCATGGTGCCGTTGGTGTCAACGGAATTGGTTGCGTCAGACCATGCAATGGGTGGGGCCAAATCCGGCGCGGCTTGCAGCACAAAGCCGGCGGCAGCCGCGGCGACGGGCCAGGACACCACGACCGCGTTGGAGGGGGTCGGTGCAATCTGGAGGGTCGGAAGCGGGGCCAGCGCCGACGCCAGCCGAAAGGCGCGGAACCGACCGGCCGCGCTCTCGCTCAGCAGGTTCTCATCACCCTTCACCGTCGGCGAGCCGGAGACAACCTGCCAATCAGATCCCGGCGCGAGATTCGTGCAGGCTTGGAGCACAAAGTCGGCATCCGTCGCGGCAGCGGGCCACGACAGCGCCACTGAGCCCGCCCCGGCGCAGACAATCTTGAGGCATGGAACGGATATCAAGTTGGCGACGAAGGACTGTTCGTCTGTCAAGCCGGGCGATCCCTGGTCTGTGACGCGCACGACAACGGTGTTCGTCTGTGGGGGGCAGTTCGCTGCCGGTCCCCACACCAGGACCCCGCTGGTCGGGCCAATCGCCATGCCGGGCGGTGCATTGAGCAAAGTGTAGGTGAGCTGTCCGGGGGGCTCGTCCGGGTCCGAGGCAGCATTGGTGATCCAGCGGATGGCGCCGGGAACATGCGTGCAGTCCATGAGCGGTGCCAGCACGGGCGCACGGTTCACCTCACGGACGATCACCGTGAAACTGTTCGTGTCGCTCAAGGACGGCCCGCCGTTGTCGCTGACCACGACGGTGATAGTGTTCGTGTCCGGACCTTGCGCCTCGGTCGGCGTCCACGTCAACACCCCGGAGCTGCTGTCCACCTCCACTCCACCTGGCCCTGAAACAAAGGTGTATCGGAAGCTGTTGAGCGGGATGTCCGGGTCGGTGGCGGAAATGAGGGCGGTCAACGCCGTCATTTCATCCAACGTCTGCGTTGCGGGAACGAGGATCGTGGGAGCGCGGTTCACCTCGCTGACGACGACAGTGAACGAGTTGGTGGCGCGGAGGCTGGGCACACCGTTGTCGACGACTTGCACGGCGATCACGTTGGTGGACGGGCCCTGCGCTTCCGTGGGAGTCCAGGAGAAGGCGCCGGAGTTGGTGTGGATGGTCGCCCCGTCCGGCGGGTCAACCAGCGCATAGGTCACCGACTGCCCGACGTCCGGATCGTGGCCCACCACTGTGAAATCGAGCGATGCTTCCTCCTCTGTGGTCCGGTCGGCGATCGGGGTGACACTGGGACGCGCGTTCAAAACACTCAGCGTGACTGCGGTGGCGCTGTAGATCGAACTGTTGGTTTGCCAGGCGTGGGTGGCGGGCAGGTCGAAATTGGAGAATGCCCCGAGGCGCGACGGAAACGTGATGACCGCAAAGGAATCCCCGGCCACAGGCACATACCCGCCATTCAGGTTGACCCCCAACGTGCCCGTGATGGCGATACTGTTGGCAAACGCGACGCGGCCATGGTTGGTCAGGCTGTTCAGGCCGAAGGATAACTTCCCGCCGGTCTGGGAGTAGTTGCCAAAAACCACCGTGCCGCCTTGTGCATCCACCGTGCCGGTGTTTTGGAACGAGGACAGGTTGATCGTAGAGTTCCCCGCGCCGGAGGATTTGCGGAGCAGGCCGGCGTTGCGGAAGGTCGAGACCCCGGAGTAGTGCGCCAGCACTCCGTCGGCTTGCATGTCGAACAGGGCCCCTGCCAGATTGCTGATCGTGCCGGTGTGGATGAAATAAATCGTGTTCGCGCCCGACCAGGTCAGTTGCCCGGCGTTGACCAACCCATCGCGAATCGCGTGGTCGGCGGGACCGGTGACAAGCAGTGTGCCGTTGGTGGCGATGGTGACCAGGGCTGGCTCGCCAATCTCGCCCGCGGTCCAGCGCACGATGCCGGTCAGCGTGTTGGTGCCCAGGACGCTGGCACCGCCAAGTTCCAGGTTCTCCGAGCAGATGGTGCCGGTGAACGTCGCATTGCCGGTGTAAACGAGGTTCGTGCCACTGCCGGTGAAGATCGTGCCGGAATGGAACTGGCTGCCGTCGGCGTAACCGATTCTTCCTGAAGGCACATCCAGCACGCCGGAGTTGACCAGTGGCACGCCGATGATGGTGGTGGCCAGGCCGGCGCTTTTGCGAATGGTCCCGTTGTTGATGACGCGTGGCACCCCGTTGTATAGGTAGAGCGACTGGTTGTTCTGGATGTCGAACAGCGCGCCCGGCTCGTTGACCACGCGGGCGGTCAGATGCATGGCGATGTCGTTGGGTCCGGACCAGACCACCAACCCCAGGTTGGTGAGGCTGCCGATCACGCTGCGTCCGGCGGAACCAATGAGGTTCAGCGCACCGTTGGTGGCGATGGTGAACGCTCCGCCGTCCGCCAGCACGCCACTGGTCCAATTCACCAGGCCGCTGAAACAGCTGTTGCCGTTGAAGGTCGCGCCGCCGATCTCCAGGTTCTCCGAGGCAATGGAGCACGCGACCGGACTGAACCTCGAGCGTGCCGGTGTTGACCAGAGGCACCCCAATGATGGTGTCGCCCCCGCCGGCGCTCTTGCGGAGGGTGCCGCTGTTGTGGGCGTTGGGAACGCCGCTGTAGGCCGCGATCCACTGGTTGTTTTCGATTTCCAACACGCCGCCCGCCCAATTGGTGAGATGGCCGTTGGCCATGAGAATCGTGTTCGCACCCGTCCACAGCACCGTGCCCTGGTTGTTCAGCGAACCGGCCAACGCGCGATCCGCGGTGCCGACGATCCGGAGGATGCCGTTGGTCGCGATGGTCGTTGCCCCGCTGATCGTGCCACCGGTCCATTGGACGCTGCCGCTCAGGGTGTGAGTCCCGGCCACGCTGAGCGTGCTGTCGCTGCTGATCTCCAGGTTCTCCGAGGCAATGGAGCCGTTGAATGTGACCGTGCCGTTGTAAACGTAGTTTGTGCCCGCGCCCAAAAACGCCGTGCCCGAGTTGAA